>NZ_RZRO01000098.1:0-24533 GCF_003997975.1 Mesorhizobium sp. M7A.F.Ca.US.005.03.1.1 | reverse complement strand
GAGCTCAGCTTTCCCATCCTGCCCTTCATGCGCAACCGCATCACCGTGCAGGGCCTGTCGATCGGCCATCGCCGTGCTTTCGAGCGTATGAATCAGGCGATCGAGGCGCTGGCGATCAAGCCGGTCATCGACAAGGTTTTTGGCTTCGATGAGGTGCCGCAGGCCTTGCAACATCTGGAGAAAGGGCCGTTCGGCAAGATCGTGATCACGACGACCTGACTTTTGCGATGTCATGGCAACTGCTTCAACACGCCGACAATTGCCTCGCCGTCCGTGAAATAGAGATCGCCGCCGCCATTGCGTCCCGCCTTGGTGGCGCCGACGCCCGATATGTCGCTGGTCGAGAGCAGCATGCCGGCAGTGGCCAGGTCGCGCATCAGGAAATCGCGCTCGGCGTCGATGTCGGGGCCGATATGGTGGGTGACGGCGCCGGTGTCGTGGCTGAAGCCGACGGCGCGATCGAAGCTGGCCGAGCCCAGCCACAGCGGCCGGCCATCGTCGCCGCTTGCATCGGTCTGCCAGAAGCGGACATGATGCCGTCGGTCGGCGCTGATGCCCTCCGGCTTTTCGAAGGCGAGATCCTGGGCACGGCCATCGAACAGCAGCCTGCTGACCGGCGCATCGGGATAGGGGTGGTCGAACAGCACGCTTTCACCGATCTCGATCGCGGTCTTCAGGGTGACGGCGTCGGCAGTGTCCCAGCCGGCAACGGCAAAGGCGTGGACCACCTCCTTCTGCGTGCCGACAAGGCCGACATTGATCGGGTCGCCCGGAATGCCTTGCGGCGTGTGCGTCAGCATCTCGAAGCGATGCGTGCGAAAACCTCGATCGCGGAACGTCCAGAATTCCGGTGCGGCGAAATAGGCGAGCGCCAGATACGCGGCCAACAAGGTCGCCGCCCAGATCATAATGCGTCGCCGAACGCTTCGTTGACCCATGAATGCCGCTCAAATGTTCCGGCATCACATTAGGCGTTGTCATGGCATTCAGGCAAAGGATACCCGGCACCGATCTAACGGCAGGCGCGATAACCGTTCTTGCGGTTCTTGATGTCGAAATGAAAATGGTTGCGGTGGTCGTAATTGTAGCCGGGGCCGAGCACGGTGGTGAAGTACTGGCAGCCGTCGGCGCGCACATTGTTGAGGAAGCCACGGGTGCGGAAGGCGAACAGGCCGGGCTTGCGCACGTCGATGTCGTCGCCATTGTTGAGCTCGATGCTCATGACGTCGAGCGCATTGCCCTTGCCGTGTTCGGACAGGACGCCTTCGCCGGCAATCCGGCGGCAGGAATAGCTGGAGCCCTGGTGTATGGTCTTGACGCCGGAGAAATAACGCCAGCGGGCGGAGGGAACGAGTTCGTTCTTCGTCCAGCCGGCAAAGGTAGCTGCCATGTCGCAGGTCAGGGTTGCGGCGGGTTTCATCTGGATGTTGCCGATGGCCGAGACCTTGACCGGATAATCGATGCCGCACTGGCCTTCATGGATCGGCGCCAGGTCGGTGTAGGCGACATCGAGGCGCTTCAATTGCTGACGGCAGTCGGTTTCGCTGGCCGGCATCTGCTCGACGGGCGACATCGGCTCGTCCATGCGCGGATAAGCGGCCTGCGTCATGTACGGATTGGAAGGGACAAGCTTCTGCATGCCGGCATATTGCGGCACGGCAGCCGTCTGCGCGCCGACGTCGACGGCCGGCTGCAGCGACAGCACACTGCCGGTGTTGCAGGCGGAAAGCGCCGCCAGCGCCAGACCGGCGGGCAGCATTGCTGCATATTTTGACTGGCGCGCGGTGGCGAAAAACACGGCCCGAAATTTGCCGGCCATTGGCGGAATCCCGTTGATGGATATCCGGCATTTTAACGATCAAGGGTAAAGGAAAACTCAGCGTCCGCGTTCATGCCTGCGGCCGAATTGCGGCACGCGGCCTGGATCAGCCATGATCACTGGCAGAACGTTCCGCCATGACGGCGCGGTTCGAGATCGAGATGGAAATGCAGGGAATGATCGGCGTCGGCGCCTGGGCCGAGCACCGTCTTGAAGGGTCCGCAGGCGGCCTTGCGAACATTGTTGAGGAATTTGGCGTCTTTCTCCGGCGGCGCCGGGCCGACCTCGATCTTCTTGCCGTCCGACAGCGTGAAGCTGGCGATGTCGAGCGCGTTGCCGAACGCGTGTTCCGACAGTTTTCGTGTGCCGTTGCGTGGCCGGCAGACAAAAGCCGATGCCTGGCCGATCGATTTCAGGTCCGCACCGAATTCGGCCTTTGCCGCCGGCTGGATGACATCGGCGGCAAAACGCGCCGTCGCCTCGGCCATCTTGCAGTTGAGCTCGGTGCCTGGGGCAATCGCGATCGACTTTCCAAGGGTCTTCAGCACGATGGGGTAGGGAATCGAACAGCCGATTTCGGGCTGGCTTTCCGCCTTGTGCTCTTCGAATTCGACGCCGAGCGTCTTTAACCGTTCGCGGCATGCGACTTCCTCGGCCGGCATTTTTTCATCTGGCACGTCGGCCGAGCGCGGATCGGGCAGCATCTTCTCCTCGTCCGCATCGGCCGGCTTTTGCGGTGGCTGCGGGGCGACGGTTGGCGGCTGGGCCTCGGGTTCTGCAATGTCAGGCTTTCGTGTCGGCGTTGGCGCGACGTCCGGCGGCTCCGGCTCGTTTTCCCCGGTTGATGGCTCCGGAGCCAATGGCTCGGGACGTGCCTGCTTTTCCTGGTGGGATTTTTCTTCCTTGAAACGGTCGGGCGCTTCCGCGGCCTTCGGCCCTACGCGCTTTTGCTCCTCGGTCTTTGCAGCTTCAGCCTTTGGTGCGTCCGCCGGGCGTGGTTCGGGCACCGGAATGCCGGGTTGGATTATCGGAGTGCCGGGTTCGGGCACGGGAACATCGGCAGGCGAGGGCAGCGATGCCTGCGTTTTCTGCTGTGTCTGCTTTGGCGTGACCTGCCGGTGGCGCCGTGGTTTCAAACGCTTTCCGCCCCTTGGTTTCAGGGGCTGGTCGGCTCGTGGTGTCAGCGGCTGCTCGACCCGCGGCGTCGGGGGCTTATGATGCCGATGGCGATGTCTCGCCTCGACCGGCATCACCAGCAAGGCCGTGACGGCCACGGTCAACGCAATCCTGCATATTCGGGAAAAGACGATCGACCCCATCGCCCTCAACGGCGCCGACGCAAGGTGGTTGCCTTGGCCGCATCACGAACGGTAACCGCTCCGTTACGCACCGATCGCTTCCAGCCCTTCCTCCAGCCAGTCGGCGAGCAGCGGCATGCCAAGCAGGTATTTCGCGGTGCGCTTGTTGGCGCGTTCGCGCGCGGCGGCCAGCGCGTCCGCCCATTCGGTGGCGTCGTAGTCGCCGCGACCGACCCAGGCCAACGCGATCAGCTCGGCTGCTTCATCGACATTGAGGTCGTTGATCAGCTCGCGTAGCTCTTCTTCGGTCAGGTTCTCGGAGCTTTCCTCGGCAAGGCCGTCATGGTGATGGTTGACATGGGACTCGCCGTCGAGTTCGACCTCGTGCTCGGCGCCATCGGCATAGTCTTCATTGACGGCCGCACTCAGTGCCTTGGCCTTGAGGATGAACAGGCGCACCGTGTCGGGGCCGATCGAAAGCTCCCAGTCCTTTTCAAGCCGCCGCTGCAAGGGCCGTCTCCCTCAGGTCGTTTGCCGGATGATAGCGGATTCGCGGCATCCGTCACCTGATGTTCTCCCGCCCGCATTTTTCCGGGATGAAACGCAAGCCGACCGGCGTTAGTATTGCATTCTCACCCTCCAGGAGGTTTCGATGCATAAAAGAATGCTGATCCAGGCTGCGACCGCGCTTCTCGCGCTGCAGTTCCTCGCTGTTCCCGTGTACGCCGCCGGCAGCGGCGGCAGCGGCGGTGACGAAACCGTCACCCAGTGCAAGAAGGGCCAGGTCTGGGACAAGAAGAAGAAAAAGTGCGTCGCGCCCCAGGAAGGCATGCTCGACGACGACAGCATCTATGATGCAGGCCACGCGCTGGCGATGGCCGGGCGCTATGACGAGGCGATTGCCGTGCTCAGCCTCGCCGCCAACAAGCAGGATCCGCGCATCCTCAACTATCTCGGCTATTCGCACCGCCATTCCGGCCGCGTCACCGTCGGCCTCGGCTATTACGAGGAAGCGCTGCGCATCGATCCGAACTACACGCTGGTGCGCGAATATCTCGGCGAAGCGCATCTGCAGATCGGCGATCTGGCCGGCGCCCAGCAGCAGTTGATGGAAATCGAGAAGCGGACCGGCAAGGGTTCGCGTGAATATGGCATGCTGGCCGAGCAGATCGACCATTTCATGAGAAGCTGAAAAGATCCCAGGGCTCTTCCAAGCGGCCGCGAGCGATCGCGGCCGTTTTTTGTTGCCCCCGGTCTCATTCATCGCCCCCGACTGATGAAAACGGGGATGATTTTAGCAAAACCGATTTTTGGGCGTGAAAAACCCGCTGACATTGCTATATTCAGGGAAATTGCGGTGAAACGGTTCCGTAAGCTCGAGGCTGCCGGACCCGTTTTCTTTTTGTACCCATCGACAAGGCTTTCCCCGATACGCGGGGGTGGCAGCAGGAAAGGCAGGCATCATGAACAAGGTCCCGATGACAGGCGAGGGGTTCGCGTCATTGAAGGAAGAACTGCGCTGGCGCCAGCAGGAAGAGCGGCCGCGCATCATCGAGGCGATCTCCGAAGCGCGCTCGCATGGCGACCTGTCCGAAAATGCCGAATATCATGCCGCCAAAGAGGCGCAGAGCCTCAACGAGGGCCGCGTCAACGAGCTTGAAGATTATATTGCGCGCGCCGAGGTGATCGACGTCAGCAAGCTCAGCGGCGACAAGATCAAGTTCGGCGCCACCGTGGTGCTGGTCGACGAGGACACCGAGGAAAAGAAGACCTACCGGATCGTCGGCGACCAGGAGGCGGACGTGAAGTCCGGCCGCATCTCGATCTCCTCGCCGATCGCGCGTGCGCTCATCGGCAAGGAAGTCGGCGATGCCATCGAGGTCAACGCGCCTGGCGGCGCCAGGGGGTATGAGATCGTCCAGGTGCAGTTCATCTAGGACCTTTGATAATTCTACTCTGGCGGCCGACTACAGCGCCGCGCGTCCTCTCGGACGCGCAAAGGACGCTGTAGGATTTTCAGTTAGCGCATGATCCCTTTCCGAAAATCAATCACGATTTTCGGGGTCATGCGCGGGCGGTTTTCTGCGCTTCCGGTGCTCACGTACTTTAAGTACGCGCCGCTCCGGTTCTCGAAGAACCACGCTATTCGACTCGCCAGAGCGAATTCTGAAAGGTCCTATGCCGGCGCTTGTAGTTTAAGTGCCAATAGCTTTTCTGCTTCCGCCACTACCTCCACCGGCACAACACGCCCCCCATGCGAGGCCAGCAGTGTCGATGCGTAGCGTCCGCGCGGGCCGGTCAGACCCGGCTCTGTTGCCAGGAAAATTGCGACCGTCGGCAGGCCAAAGGCACTGGCAAGATGGGTCAGCCCGGTGTCGGCGCCGATAACCAGCGTCGAGCCGCCGATAGTCGCGGCGATTTCGGACAGCGGCGATTTCGGTACCACGATCGTTGACGGCACGGCGCCTGCGATTGCCTCGGCTACGGTTTTCTCACGCTCGTTCGACCAGGTCGTGACCGGCGTCATCCCCCGCTCAATCAGGAGGCGGGCGGTTCCGATCCAGTCTTCGGCCGGCCATTTCTTGTCTTCGCGGCTGGTTCCGTGCAGCAGGAAGGCGGTTTTTCCAGAAGTGCCCGCCAGGGTGCCGGCGGGCGGCACGATGCCGGAGTCCAGCGTCGAAAGATCGGGTTGATAGGCGAGCGCCAGGCCAAACAACCGCCGCGTCCGTTCGATGGCGTGGAGGTCGCGCGGGACGGCATACGTGGCATCGTAGAACAGCGTCGCTGAGGGTTCGCGCGCGCTCGAACGGTCGAAGCCGGCAATGGGTGAGCCCGCCTGTCTTGCCACCAGGGCCGATTTCAGCAGGCCTTGCGCGTCGATGACCAGATCGTAGCGGCAATTGCGCAAGGTGCGGCGCAGGGCGGCCGCCTCGCGCCAGGTGGCGCCGTCAAGCAGCGCCTTGCGCCAGCGCCGGATCGCCACCGTATGAATCTTGTCGATCGCCGGGTGAAGCGCGACGATTCCGGCGAATGCCTCTTCGACGCACCAGTCGAAGGTCAGGTCCGGGCGGTGGCGACGGGCATCCTCGACCGCCGGAAAGGTGTGGATGACATCGCCCATCGACGACGTCTTGACGATCAGCACCTTCATGCCGCGGCCGGAATTTCCAGCAGCCGGTCCGCCGCTGCCGCGACCTGGCCGACTTCCAGCGTCTTCAGGCAGTTGAGGTGGCCGAGCGGACAGACCTTCTGGTGGCAGGGCGAGCACGACAGGCCGAGCCAGACCAGCTCGCGGCGCTCCGCCAGCGGTGGCGTGTTTTCGGGCGAGGTCGAGCCGTAGACGGCGACGATCGGCGTGCCGACGGCGGCCGCGACATGCATCAGTCCGCTGTCATTGGACACAGCCAGCCTGGCGGCGGATATCAGGTCGATGGCGTCCTCCAGCCGCGTCTGTCCGGCGAGGTCGACGACGCCGGGGACCAGGGCTGCGATCTCCGCCGTCACGTCGCGGTCGTTCTTCGAGCCGAACAGCGCAACCTTCAAGCCTTTGCCCATGAAACCGCTGGCAAGCCCGGCATAGCTTTCGCTGGGCCAGCGCTTGGCAGGGCCGAATTCCGCACCGGGCATCAGGGCCACGAATTTCTGCGGCGCCAGCCCGAAACGGCCGAGCAGGTCGACCTGGTTTTTCGTGTCCACGCTAAGCCGTGGCGCCCGGAAACTGCCGCCTTGGGCAAGGCCGAAATAGGCCTGCGCGGTGCGTCGTTTGATGCTGTCGGGCAATGGCACGATGTCGGTCAGCAGGCCATAGCGCATCTCGCGCAGATTGCCGACACGGCGCGGAATGCGGGCAAAGAACGGAATCAGCGCCGACTTCCAGCTGCCCGGCAGGATATAGGCCATGTCGTAGCGGCCGCGCAGCAGGCGGCCGAAGCGGCGGCGATGGGTGAATTCGAGCGCGCCGGGTTTGAGCGGAAAATCGATCTGCTGGCGGATTTCGGGCATGCGCTTGACCAGGGGTGCTGCCCAGGCCGGAGCCAGCACATCGATGGCGGCGTTGGGATGCAACTCCTTCAGCGCCGAAAACAGGCACTGCGCCATCACCATGTCGCCCACCCAGCGTGGGCCGATCACGAGGATCGTTGGGCTTTCAGCCATTCGACATAGTCTCTGACACCGGTTTCCACTGTCCGGAATTGGCCATTGTAACCGGCCGCGCGCAAACGGGACATATCAGCTTGCGTAAAGCTCTGGTAGCTGCCCTTGAGATGGTCGGGAAAGGGGATGAATTCAATCTCCCCTTTACCCAACGTGTCGATCACCGTTTCGGCGATGGCGCGGAAGGGCTGGGCACGGCCGGTGCCGCAATTGAAGATGCCGCTTGAGCCCCGTTTCCACAGCCACAGATTGACGTCGGCGACATCGCCGACATGGATGAAGTCACGGCTTTGTTCGCCGGGTCCGAACCCGTCATAGGCGCCGAACAGTTTCGGGTTCTCGCCTCGCTCGACCTGGTTGAACAGATGGAGGGCGACGGAAGCCATGGCGCCCTTGTGCGCTTCGCGCGGGCCATAGACGTTGAAGTAGCGCAAGCCTACGACCTGTGAATGGTCGGCCTGCCCGGCGAACACGGTTCGCCTGACATAGTCGTCGAACAG
The DNA here is from genome assembly GCF_003997975.1 of Mesorhizobium sp. M7A.F.Ca.US.005.03.1.1. Lineage (NCBI taxonomy): Bacteria > Pseudomonadati > Pseudomonadota > Alphaproteobacteria > Hyphomicrobiales > Phyllobacteriaceae > Mesorhizobium > Mesorhizobium sp. M7A.F.Ca.US.005.03.1.1. Next base: position 16,761 of record NZ_RZRO01000098.1, on the reverse strand, counting down.
CTTCTTGGAATAGGCGTATACGTTGAGCGGCCGTTCCAACGCGGGTTCCTCGAGGAACTCCGAGCCGCCGCCATAGACGGAAGCCGAGGAGGCATAAAGGAAAGGCACGCGCAAAGTCTGGCTTGCATGCAGCAACCGTTTCGAGAAGGCGTAATTCACCTCCATCATGAATTTGCCGTTCCACTCGGTGGTGGTCGAGCAGGCGCCCTGGTGGAACACGGCCTCGATGCGGCCGAGCGAGCCGGCCTCCATGCGGGGCAGGAAATCGTCCTTGTCGAGATAGTCGGCGATCTTGAGATCGGCAAGATTGACGATCTTGTGACCGTCGGTAAGGTCGTCGACGACGAGGATGTCGTCATGCCCTTCGGCATTCAGCGCGGCGACGATGTTGGAGCCGATCATGCCGGCGCCGCCCGTGACGATGATCATGAAGGACCTCTGGTTGCTTTGCGATTCCGGTCCTTATAGGGGAGGCTAGCCGGGCTGTCGACAAAGCCAGGTGCATGCGCCTGTCCTGCCATTTTATGCGCTTGTCTGTTTTGTCCATTTTGTCTATTATGGACAAAACAGGGTATCCCATGAAAAACTATCCGTCGACCGATCTGAAACAGAATCTTGGAGATGTGCTTGCAGCTGCCAGCCAGCAGCCGGTCTCCATCACTCGCCACAACAAGCCGAGATACGTCCTGATGAGCATCGAGGCCTACGAAGCGCGCTTCGGCAACGACAGCCGCCGCGTCTACGCTGCGAAGGACGCCCCGACCGAACATGTCGAGATGCTCGAGGAGTACGCCGCGGAATTGGACCGTGATTAAACCCGCTGCTGCGGACGTCTGGCGATATCCATATTTTTGGCATCGCCAACACGGAGACGGCGAGACCGAAGGCCGGAAGTCACGGCCTGTGGCCTTTGTGGCTGTCCTTCCTGGGAAAGCCGGGGGTACCAACCTCTTCATACTTGCAATCACTTCCACACAGCCGGGTCGTGATCGCGTTGCAGTCAGCATCCCGGAAATTGAACGCCACCGTGCGGGCCTCGATCCTATGCCCCTTTGGGTCATGGTCGATGAGTACAATCATGATATCCTGGAAGCGTCGGCCTATTTCGAGCCGGGTGCGCGAATTGGCGCGTTCAGCCCGTCATTTCACAAGAAAATTATGTTCGCTTTTACTGCGGTTGTCCGCACGGGTCAGTCCAAAGCAATCCCGCGCGCGGACTGAATCGACAGGGCAGAGCACGATCGTGAGGGACCAAAAATGCCATCGACCGAACTGCTCATCGCGTTTTTCGCCACCACAGCGATCTTCGCCTACATTCCAGGCCCGGCCATGCTCTATGCCGCCGCGCAGACGATGGCGCGCGGCCGCTGGTCCGGCCTGACGGCGGCGCTGGGCATTCATCTGGGCGGCTACGTGCATGTTTTCGCCGCGGCCGCCGGGCTGTCGGTGCTGTTTCATGCCGTGCCGACGCTCTACCTGGCGGTCAAGCTGGTCGGTGCGCTCTATCTGATCTGGCTTGGCATCTCGCTGTTTCGCAAGCGCACGGACGGCGATGCGGCGCTGCCTGCCATCGAGCGCAAATCGGCGCGGCGCGCCTTTTTCGAGAGCATCACCGTCGAGGTGCTCAATCCGAAGACAGCGATCTTCTTCATGGCGTTCCTGCCGCAATTCATCGACGCCTCGGCGGCGTTTCCGGTCTGGCTGCAGTTCGTCGTGCTCGGCACGATAGTCAATCTGATGTTCTCCTCGGCCGATATCGTCTGCGTGTTCCTGGCGGGCGCCGTGATCGGCCGCCTGCGGCGTTCGAGCCGCGCCCAGCGGCTGATGCAGCGGGCGGGAGGGGCGGTGCTGGTCGGGCTGGGCGTCCATGTTGCCCTGCAGAAGAGCTGACGCATCGGACAGTCGCGGGTCATGTCCTGACGTTGCGCTGCGTGGATTTGCGGTATATCGGCAGGCATGAACGATCCGGCCCGTAAATTGACAATTTTCATCACGATTGAGATTTGCCTTACCCTCGCGTTGCCAGTGACATGATCAAGCACAATCCGCCTTCTCCAGAACCATTGCACCGCGCCATTGCGCGGTTCGGCCAGGCCACCGTGCTGGTGGTCGGCGACTTCATCCTCGATCGTTTCGTCAACGGCGTCATTGAGCGGATCTCGCCGGAAGCGCCGATCCCGGTGCTGCATGGGCGCGGCGAGACCTCGACCATGGGCGGCGCCGGCAATGTCGTGGCCAACATCGTTTCGCTCGGCGCTGCCGCTGTCCCCGTTTCCGTAATCGGCGCCGATCTGGCGGGCGACAGTCTGGTGCGGATGCTGCGGGAACTTGGCGCCGATACGGCGGGCCTCGCGCAGGAGCCTGGTCGCATGACATCGTCCAAAAGCCGCTTCAGCGCGCTCAACCAGCAGGTGCTGCGTTTCGATGAAGAGGAGATCAAGCCGCTCGGCGCCGCGGAGCGAGCCGGCCTGATCCGCCATTTCCGCGCCGCGCTGGCGCACGCCGACATCGTCATCCTGTCCGATTACGGCAAGGGCATCCTGCTCGACGGCGTCGCCGGCGACTTGATCGCCATCTGCCGCGAGGCTGGAAAGCCGGTGCTGGTCGACCCTAAGGGCCGCGATTACGCGCGCTATGCCGGGGCGACCGCCATCACCCCCAACCGCAAGGAACTCGGCGAGGCCGTCGGCCATGCGGTGTTCGCCGATGACGAGATCGTGGCTGCCGCGCGCCAGCTGATTTCGGCACATGGTTTCGATTTCGTCGTTGCGACGCGCAGCGAAAAGGGCATGAGCGTGGTCGGCCCCGACGAGGCGCGCCACATCGCCACCCAGGCGCGCGAAGTGTTCGACGTTTCGGGCGCCGGCGATACGGTGATCGCGAGCTTCGCGCTGGCGCTGGCCGTAGGCGCCGATACGGTCATGGCCGCTTCGATCGCCAATGCCGCTGGTGGCGTCGTTGTGGGAAAACGCGGCACAGCGCGGCTGACGGTCGAGGAACTCACCGGCGCGCTGTTCCGTTCACATGGGCCGACCGCCCACAAGGACGCCATCCTCGACGCCACATCGGCCGCCCGCATGGTGGCGGCGTGGAAGGAAGAGGGCCTGAGCGTCGGCTTCACCAATGGTTGCTTCGACATCCTGCATGCCGGCCATGTCAGCTTGCTGCACGCGGCGCGAAGCCAGTGCGACCGGCTGGTGCTCGGCCTCAACAGCGATGCCTCGGTGCGGCGCCTGAAGGGCGCCGGCCGGCCGGTCAACGACCAGCACGACCGCGCCTGCGTGCTGGCAGCACTCGCCTCGGTCGACGCGGTCGTGGTGTTTGAGGAAGATACGCCGCTGGCGCTGATCGAAGCGCTGCTGCCCGACATACTGGTCAAGGGCGCCGATTACACGGTCGATACCGTGGTCGGCGCCGATGTGGTGCAGAAGGCCGGCGGACGCGTCGTGCTGGTCGATCTCGTCGCTGGAAAAAGCACCACCAACACCATTGGCAAATTGCGCGCCGGCGGCACCACAAACTGAGGGTTTCATGTCCGACTTGAACGATTACCTTGTCCGCTCGGCGGCTGCCATATCAGCCATGGTCGAACGGGACCTGACCGGTGAGATGGAGCGGGCAGCGAGCGCGGTGGTGACGGCGCTTTCGTCGGGGAAGGCCTTGCTCATCGCCGGCAATGGCGGCTCGGCCAGCGACGCCATCCACATTGCCGGCGAACTGGTCGGCCGCTTTCTCAAGGAGCGCAAGGCCTACAATGTCATCGCGCTGCCGGCCAATGCGGCGGTGCTGACCGCCTGGGGCAACGACTATGGCTTCGACACGGTGTTTTCGCGCCAGGTCGAGGCGCATGGCGCGGCCGGCGGCGTGCTTCTGGCAATCTCGACCAGCGGCAATTCGCCGAGCATCCTCGCCGCCGCCGAACAGGCACGGAGGATGGACATGACGGTGATCGGCATGACCGGCGATACCGGCGGCAAGCTGAAACCTCTGTCCGATATTCTGCTCAACGTTCCGTCGACCTCGACGCCGATCATCCAGCAGGGGCATCTGTGCCTTTATCATCATCTGTGCGAGGTGGTCGAAGCGCGCCTCAGCAATGGCTGATCCCACGACCTCTGGCCGCTATCCGCTGGCTGAGCCGGGCCTGTGGGTCGAGCAGGTCGGCTCAAAGGTGTTCGCCGCCGGCTCTCCGGCGCTGTTCCTCGACCGCGACGGCACCATCAATATCGATACGGGCTATCCGGATGATCCTGGCGAAATGGTGCTGCGCGCGGATATAGCCGCGGTGATAGCCGCCGCCAACGGGGCCGGCATTCCCGTCATCGTCGTCACCAACCAGTCCGGCATCGCGCGCGGCTATTTCGGCTGGAGCGATTTCGCCGCCGTCAATGGCCGCGTGCTCGAACTGCTACGCGCCGACAATGCGTTCGTCGACATGGTCCTTGCCTGCGCCTATCACGAGGCGGGCTCCGGCCCGCTCGCGGCCGCAGATCATCCGATGCGCAAGCCCAATCCGGGCATGCTGCTGGAGGCGGCCAGGCGCCTCGGGCTCGATCTGCGGCGTTCGCTGATCGTCGGCGACAAGGAGGCCGACATGGAGGCGGGACAACGCGCCGGCCTCTCGCAGGGCTGGCTGGTGGACGGGCAAGCGGCTGTCCGACGGGGCTTCACAATTCGGCCTTGGTGCGACCGCGCGGACTTCGACGGCCTGCTCGCCGCAATAGCTGGACTTGGGGCCGCCTCGGGCGCGCCCTAACGGTCTATACCCGATCGTTGTCCCGCCAGGCTTCATAGAGCTTGGCCTCGGTGGCGAACGAATACACCATCACCAGCATCGAATAGACGAACCCGTGCCGGCCGCACAGGAAGTAGCGCTTGGCCAGGTAAAACTTCAGGAAGTTGCCAAGCGGCGACAGCACCAGTCTTATCAGGCCAGGCTTCTTGGCTCGTTCGACCAGCGTGGCGACCTTGAGGCTGGAGTAGGTGTTGGCTCTCGCCAGATCCTCGGCAATAGTCATTTCGCGGCGATGCAGCAGCACGCCATTTTCTATGGTGCCGGTTTCGCCCGGCACCTCGAACGACTCATGGACCCGCAGATTGAGGTCCATGGTTGCCTTGTCGCGCCGGAAAAGCCGCAGCAGCCTGTTGTGAAGCACCCAGCGGTGCGCATAGCCGTAACCCTTCAGCTTGTCGCGGCGCCTGATATACCATCCGTCGAAAGCGTCATTCCCAAGCTGCGTCACACTCATGATCGACTGCCTGAGAACGTCATCGATGGCCTCGTCGGCTTCAATCGAAAGGCACCACGGTTGGGTGGCCTGATCGAGCGCGAATTGCCGCTGACGAGGAAAGCCCGGCCAATCATTGTGAAACAGCCTTATCGGGTAGCCCTTGGCGATGAACGCATTGACGACGTCCAGAGTGCTGTCCGTCGAGCCTGAATCGACGACGATGATCTCGGCGCAGAAGTCGACGCTCTCCAGGCATTCGCCGATCATGTCGGCCTCGTTCATACAGATGACCAGCGCCGAAACCGGGCTAGAAAATCGAGTCATCGTCCCACCCCACGGCACACTGTTCTCGGAATTGGGCTGCCCTGCGCCACCTGTATTATGCAATCCCGAAAGCGCTATGCGCTTTTCCCAGGAAAACCGTTACACACTTTTTCTGGAATTGCTCTAGGAAACCAGCAAGGCGGCTACGGCAGGACATCCGGCTTCACAGAAGTGCCTATCGAACGCCAAAGCGGCGCTGATATGGCGAGGCGTTCAAGCCGCATCGGCGAAAGCCGGTTGCGGTTCACCGGCTCAAGGCTGTGCGAACGAGACCAAGCCTTCGTCCTTGACCCGGCGGATGGTGAGCGCTGTGCGCACCGTGTCGACATTCGGGGTCGAGGTCAGTTCCTCGATGACGAAGGTCTGGAAGGCGCCGAGGTCGCTCGCCACGCAATGCAGGAGGAAATCGGATTCGCCCGACACCATCCAGGCGTCGCGTACGATCGGCCAGCCGCGGGTGCGCTCGGCAAAGATGCGCAGCTCGGCATCGGCTTGATGATGCAGGCCGACCAGGCAGAAGGCAACGACATCAAGGCCGAGCGCTGGTGCGTTGAGCAGAGCGCGGTAGCCACGGATGATGCCGGCTTCCTCCAGGCGCTTGACGCGGCGCAGGCATGGCGGTGCCGAAATGCCGACGCGGTTCGACAGTTCGACATTGGTCATGCGGCCGTCGCCCTGCAATTCGCGCAGGATCTTCCAGTCGATGGCGTCGAGGTCGGCCTTGAGCGGCATGGGGGCTCTCGATCATGAGGGGCAACACGCAAGAATCTTGCGTGATTTTGTAATTAAACGACTTCGCTGTCCATTCCATCCTTCGCCCGGAATATTTCGCGGGATCCGCGGGCGACAGGGTGTGACAAAGCTTTCCGGGGACGAACTCCAACTTGCCTTGCTGGCGTCGTGGGCAACACTTACATTACGCGCGACAATGATCGAGTTTTCCATGCCGCAATTGCCGGCAGCCCTCCGCAGAGGCTTTAGATGACCACCAAGCACGCGCCCGTTCTCATCATCGGTTCCGGCCCGGCCGGCTATACGGCGGCGGTCTACGCCGCCCGCGCCATGCTGAAGCCGATGCTGGTCGCCGGCCTGCAGCAGGGCGGGCAGTTGATGATCACCACCGATGTCGAGAACTATCCCGGCTTCGCCGACCCGATCCAGGGTCCGTGGCTGATGGAGCAGATGCTGAAACAGGCCGAGCATGTCGGCACCGACATCATCAACGACATCATCACCGAGGTCGACCTCAACGTGCGACCGTTCCGTGCCAAGGGCGATTCCGGCACCACCTACACCGCCGACGCGCTGATCATCGCGACCGGCGCGCAAGCGAAATGGCTGGGCATCCCGACCGAGCAGGACTTTATGGGTTTTGGAGTCTCGGCCTGCGCCACCTGTGACGGCTTCTTCTACCGGGGCAAGGATGTCGCGGTGATCGGCGGCGGCAATTCGGCGGTGGAAGAGGCGCTCTATCTGTCCAATCTCGCCAAGAGCGTGACGGTGATCCACAGGCGCAGCGATTTTCGCGCCGAACGTATCCTGCGCGAGCGGCTTCTGAAGAAGGACAATGTCCGCGTCATCTGGGACACGATCGTCGACGAGATCACCGGTCGGCCCGGCAAGACGCCGCTGCCGCCCTCGGTCGTGGGGCTGAAGCTCAAGCATGCGGTGACCGGCGAGGTGTCGCACCTCAAGATCGACGGCGTGTTCGTGGCCATCGGCCATGCGCCGGCGGTTGAACTGTTCGCCGGCAAGCTCAAGCAGAAGCCGAACGGCTATCTGTGGACGGCGCCGGATTCGACCCGCACCGATGTGCCGGGCGTGTTCGCGGCCGGCGATGTGACCGACGATATCTACCGCCAGGCGGTGACGGCAGCGGGGCTTGGCTGCATGGCCGCACTCGAGGCGGAGAAGTATCTGGCCGGCATCGAAGTGCATCGCGAAGCGGCCGAGTAGAGAGTTCAGAGAGCGGCTTAGAAACGCCGTGTAAAAGCCTGATTTTTCATTCAGACGCCAAAACAGAACGAGGGGAATCATGGCGTTGGACTGGGACAAGCTACGCGTGTTTCACGCTGCGGCGGAGGCGGGGTCGTTTACCCATGCGGCCGAGACATTGCATCTGTCACAATCGGCGATCTCGCGGCAGGTCAGCGCGCTCGAGCATGATGTCGGCGTGCCGCTGTTCAACCGCCACGCCCGCGGGCTGGTGTTGACCGAGCAGGGTGAGATGCTGTTTCGCACGGCGCATGACGTGCTGATGAAACTGGAGACCATCAAGTCCCGGCTGACCGAGACCAAGGATCGCCCGTCGGGCGTGCTGCGGGTGACGACGACGGTGGGGCTGGGCGCCGGCTGGCTAACCGAGCGGGTGCAGGAATTCATCGAACTCTATCCTGAAATCAGCCTGCAGTTGATCCTCGCCAACGAGGAGCTCGATCTCACCATGCGCCAGGCCGATTGCGCCATTCGGCTGCGCCAGCCGCAGCAGCCGGACCTGATCCAGCGCCGCCTGTTCACCGTGCATTTCCACCTCTACGCGGCCCCATCCTATGTCGCCAAGCATGGCAGGCCGTCTTCCGTCGCCGAGCTGAAGGCCCATCGCATCGTCACCTTCGGCGTGCCGGTGCCGTCGCATCTGTCGGAGCTGAACTGGCTGGAAACGGTCGGTGATTTCGAAGGCGGACAAAGGGTGCCGACGCTGCAGATCAACGACATATTGTCGATCAAGCGGGCGGTGCAGGGCGGTGCCGGTATCGCCATGCTGCCCGACTATGTGATCAGCAAGGACTCCGACCTCGTGCAGCTGCTGCCGGAGACCGAGGTGCCGTCTTTCGACACCTATTTTGCTTATCCGGACGCGATGAAGAACCAGGCCAAGCTGCACGTGTTCCGGGACTTTATCATCGCCAAGGCGAGAAGCTGGTCATTCTAAGGACATGTCGATTGCCTGGCCCGACCTGAGCCTCAACATGCCCTGAGACGGCGCTGCCGGTTTCACCTACCCCCGCCAGGGCGACAGTCGAGGCAACCAGCCGGGTACGTTGCGGCGGTAGGCGTCGTATTCGGCGCCGTACCGGTGAGCCAAAGTCGGCTCCTCGTAGAACCGCACGAAAGAGCCCATGGCGATCGCGCCGATGACCGCATAAGCGGCCAGCGTCCAGCTCGAGAACAGCAATGCCTGGCCGAGGATGATCGACAGCACGGCGACATACATCGGGTTGCGGACATGACGGTAGATGCCGCCGATCACCAGCCTCTCGGTTGGCGCGACCGGAGCGGGCGTGCCGAGGCCCTCAAGCGCGAATCGACCGAAGGCATGCAGCAGTGCTGCGATCGCGACGGCGATCAGAAGCCCGCCGACAGGGACAAAGCCCGGCAGACCAGACCACGGCAAGCCCCAGCGATCTGTCAACAGCCATGGCACCAGCCCGGCAACCACGCAGGGCGCCGCGATGAAGAAGGCCGCACTGCCGGCGATCGCCGAAAACGTCCGCATTGGCTGCCTCCTCCCCGATTGCCTTAGAAATGCACGCCTGCTGCCTGCTTCCACATCATTGCCCGGTTTTGGCATTTTGAACCGAAAGCCAGCCGAGATCGGCGATTCTGTAGTTGCAATTGCCCGATTCGGCGGCCCATTTCGACGATTCTGCTGGTCCTATTGGCTTCTGGAATGGGTTAGACCACAGCCTGCGTCTTTTTGCATGCGTGTGTTGCAAAATAGATGCTTGTTTCTTGGGCATGATGAGCACATATATAGATCATCTCCTGGGCGCGTTCTCCTCCCATTAGCGCCCTCGAGTGTTCCCCTCTGGAGGTTAGCCTTAACAGGCACTCCAATCAAACTCAGCCGGATCTTCATTGATCCGGCTTTTTTGTTGCCTGTGTTCTGTTGGGCCGGCAAAAAATTCCATCACAATTGCCACGTAACGGTGACATGTAACCTCTGGTAACATAGCCCGGGCGCCCGCGACCTGCTATGTGGATCATAGGACGCGGTGTGGTTCGGACGGGAGATGGGGGCATCACTCGTACGGCCCGGGCTCAGGCGGCTACCGCGTCCGAACCGTTTTTCCGCCGAACTCGGCGGCACCAAATGCGGCGGACCTGCCGTTTTACCTCCCAAGGAAACGGTCCGCGAACAAAACGACGTCCGGTCCCCGCCGGACGTCGTTTTCTTTTGTCCCCCTCGAATCAGGTTCGAGAGGAACGCTACGCCATCAGGCAGCCTTGCCGTTGGTGTTCATCGCCTCGTCGGCCAGACGGCCGGTGAGTTCGGCCATGTGGTCGAAGACGGCACGGTAGCTGGCGACGCCCGCGGTCGCCGAGCGCAACTCGATGATCAGGTCGCCGATCTCGGCTTGCGGCATGGTTGCCTCGACGACATCCCATCCTGGCCAGCCAGGCCGCGCGTCGTAGCCGAGTATCTGGCCGCGCCGTTGCGGGATGAGAGCGATGATCTTCGAGGTGGCGTCGGAGGGTGTGACGATCTCGACCTTCATCACAGGCTCCAGGAGCACCGGCAAGCACGCGGCCATGCCTTCCTTCATTGCCAGCCTGGCCGCCATCTGGAAGGCCATGTCGGAGGAATCGACCGCATGGTAGGAGCCGTCCGACAGGTTGACTGCGACATCCACGACCGGAAAGCCCAGCGGCCCGGATTTCAGATAGTCGCGCACCCCGGTCTCGACCGACTGGATGTAGGTCTTGGGCACGACGCCGCCGGTGATGGTGTCGGTGAACTGGAAGCCGGAGCCGCGCGGCAGCGGCTTGATCTCGATCACCACGTCACCGAACTGGCCATGTCCGCCGGACTGTTTCTTGTGACGGCCGCGCTGTTGCGCCGATTTGCGGATCGTCTCGCGATAGGGCACCGCCGGCGGATGGCCTTCGACCGGTATCTGGTTCTTGCCTTCCAGCCGCTCGCGCACCACGCGCAGATGCATCTCGCCATGGCCCGACAGCACGGTTTCAGCCGAGTCCTGGTTGTGGCGCAGGCTGAGCGAGGGGTCCTCCTCGGCCAGCCGCTGGATGGCAGCCGACATCTTCACTTCGTCCTTGCGCTCCTTGGGGCGGAGCGCGAAGGCGAAGACCGGCTGCGGCGGCTCGAACTGGACGAGCGGCTTGATGCCGCCCTTGGCCGAACTCAGCGTCTGGCCGGTCTTGACCTCGTCCAGCTTGCCCAGCGCGACCGTATCGCCGGCCTTGGCGCTGGAGAGCTTGGACTGGTCCTTGCCGAGCATCCGGTAGATGCCGGAAACCTTGGCCGTGTCGCCGCCGGGCAGCCAGAGTTCGGAACCGTCGACGACCTGGCCGGAGAGGATGCGCGACACCGACAGCTTGCCGCCATGCGAGGTGTGGATGGTCTTCATCACCTGGACCAGGGTAGCCGCGCCGTCGGGTGCACCGAGCCGCTTGCGGGTCGCCTCGATGTCGGGCGCGTCGTGGCGGATCGCCTTCAGGAGACGCAGCACGCCGTTGCCTTTCTCGGCGGTGCCGATCAGCACCGGCGTCACCGCGCCGTCGCGCAGGTCGGCGGCGAGATCGTCGAAGATCGCGTCCTTTGGCGGTTCGATCTCCTCGAGCAGCTGTTCCATCAACTGGTCATCATGGTCGGCCAGCGTCTCCAGCATCGAGAAACGCGCTTCGAGCTCGCGCGCCTTCTCGTCGCCGGGAATCTGCGCCACCTCGCTTTCGGCATATTCGCGATAGATGTAGGCGCGCTCCAGCGCCAGGTCGATCGAACCAATGACGACGCCGTCCTTGCGCAGCGGAATCTGGCGCAGCAGCAATGGCACGGCACTGGCCGGCTGCAGCATCTTCAGCGTGTCTCGCACGCCGGTGATTGCCTTGTCGACCTTGTTGAGAAACAGGATGCGCGGCACGCCGAGATCGTCGAGCTTGCGCATGATCAGTTGCAGGGCAGGGATCTTCTTTTCATCGGCCTCGGCCACGACCACCGCGAGGTCGCAGGCGGCCAGCACCGGTTCGGCTTCGAAAGAGAATTCGATGGAGCCGGGACAGTCGACGAAGGTGATCTGCTCGCCCATGAATTCGGTGGTGGCGATCGTCGCCTCGACGCTCATGGCGTGGGCGCGCGCCTCGGGCGAATGATCTGAAACGGTGTTGCCTGATGAAACGGGATTTTGTCGGGGAATTGAGCCCGTACGGGCCAATATGGCTTCGAGAAGTGTCGTCTTACCGCTTGCGAAGGGACCGACTATGGCAATGCATTTCGGTCCCGTGCGTCGTCCTCCGGCGCGAGTACCCATGACTGACCTCCACTCAGGCGTTTCCCGCAGGACCGACTGGCATGCATGGTTCAGGCGTGGTCAATCGGTCCTGAGCGGCGGCCGGCCTGTTCGACCGTCGCGGGCGGGGTTCTTTTCAAGTCCACCTGCCCAAAGCCATCGTCCCACTTGTTTGCCGGCAGGGCAAGGAAAATAGAAATCCTTTGCTCGGCCGTGGACCCGTGCTGGCCATATAGGGGGCTGGCAGCCGGAAGCTGTTGCACGTCGGCCGATATCGGCGGAAACTGAAGCAGGCGACCCGTCGCCCGCTGTTTTGAAGGACCATCGACCCATGAAGATCATTGCCTGCGGCAGCGTGCCGACCGTCATCGCGCCGGAAAAATACTTCACCGGCCGGGTGCTGCAGACGCCGATCATCGAGAAAGAGGCGCCGGCGCGGCTGCGAGCCACGCTGGTCAGCTTCGAGCCGGGCGCGCGCACCCACTGGCATACGCATCCGCTTGGCCAGACGCTCTACGTGACGGTGGGCGCCGGGCTTGCCCAGACGTGGGGCGGCCCGGTCCAGCAGATCAGGGCGGGCGACGTCATCTCGTTCGCGCCTGGCGAAAAACACTGGCATGGCGCGGCGCCGAAATCGGCGATGACGCATATCGCCATGCAGGAGGCGCTCGACGATGTCCATGCCGACTGGCTGGAAGCGGTGACATCGGAACAATATGACGGCTGAATGCTCAGTCCGCAGGAACCCGGCTTCTATTCCAGCCGCAACATTTTCAGAAGAGGGCGACTCGCGGCGAGTCCAGTACCATGGCGCAGGCCATACTCAGTCGCCGGATCGACAGCGCCATGCCGCCCGTTCAACTGACCGTCGGCCAGTAATTTGCGAAACTCACGTCCGGACATAGCCATGTCAAAGCACCGTTTGCCCCTGGTCGCCGCTGTCTATCTTGGTTCGTTCGTGGCTCTGCTCGACGTCAGCATCGTCAATGTCGCGCTGCCGACCATCCAGCAGGCGTTGCAAACCGATTTCGGCGGCCTGCAATGGGTGGTCGACGCCTACACGCTGTGCCTGTCGGCCTTCATGCTGTCGTCCGGCCTGATCGGCGACCGCTATGGCCGCAAGCGCTCATGGCTGGCCGGCGTCGGCATCTTCGTGGCCGGCTCGCTGATCTGCGCCGTCGCGCCCAATTTGCCGGTGCTGCTGGCTGGCCGGGTCGTACAGGGCATCGCCGGCTCGCTGCTCATTCCAGGCGCGCTGTCGATCCTGACGCAAGCCTTTCCCGATGCACGCCAGCGCGCCGGCGTCATTGGCGGCTGGGCGTCGTTCGCCGCCATCTCTCTGCTCGTTGGTCCCGTCCTCGGTGGCATCCTGGTCGAGACCGTCGGCTGGCAAAGCATCTTCCTGATCAACCTGCCGCTTGGTCTGATCACGATCGCGCTCGGTGCTGCTTCGATCAACGAGACGGCGCATCCCGAACATGCCCATCTCGATCTCGTCGGCCTGGCTCTCAGCATCCTGTGGCTGGGGGCGCTGACCTTTGGCCTGATCTCGGCCGGCGAGAATGGTTGGGGCGAGCCAAGGACGGTCACGGCGCTCATCGCAGGTGTCGTCGGCCTGGGTGCTTTCCTCGGCTTCGAGGCGCGCACGGCACGGCCGATGCTGCCGCTTGGCCTCTTCCGTGACGTCCGCTTTGCCGTCGCCAATGTCGCTTCGTTCGCGCTCGGCTTCACCTCCTATTCCAGCGTCTTCTTCTTCTCGATGTTCCTGCAGCAGGTGCAGGGCTGGTCGCCGACGCAGACCAGCCTGCGCATGGCGCCGGCCTTCATCGTCCAGATCGTGGTGTCGCCGTGGATCGGCAGGCTGAGCGCGCGCTATGGTCACTCCGCGCTGATGACCATCGGCTATGTTGCTATCGGCCTGTCCATGCTCGGCATGTGCTGGGCCGGTCCTTCGACGTCCTACGCGACGCTGTGCCTTCTGTTCGCCATCGGCGGCCTCGGCAATGCGCTTGCAATCCCGACCGGCAGCGCTGCCGCCATGTCCTATGCGCCGCGCGAACGCTCGGGCATGGTGTCGGCGGTCATCAATGCCACCCGCCAGAGCGGTCTTGCCATCGGCATCGCCTTGCTCGGCGCCTTGATGAGCATGCGGGCAACCAACCTTTTGACCGGGTATCTCGGCGATGCCGGTGTCGCCAACGCGGAAGCGGTCGCCCGTGCTGCAATTTCGCGGCATGATTTCGCAACCGATGCGGCGATGGGCGAAAGCGGCGTGCATGAACTCTATGCTGCCGCCTATGCCGGCGGCTTCCATGCCGCCATGCTGACGGCAGCGATCGGCGCGTTCCTCACCGCCGCACTGCTGGTTGCCGTGCTGGCGCCGGCCGAGGCGCGCTCGGCCAAAGAGACCAAGCACGAGGCGTGAGGCTGACGGCCCATTGAAAACCCGGCAGTGAAGCCGGGTTCTGCGTTCAAAGTGCGCCGCTCAGGTCAGCGAAGCCGTAAAGCGCTGGATGCGCGTGCAGGCTTCCTCCAGAAGCGTCTCCGAGGTGGCGTAGGAGATGCGGAAGTTGGGGCCGAGGCCGAAGGCCGAGCCGAACACCACCGCGACGCCCTCGGCTTCGAGCAATTCCGAGCAGAAGGTTTCGTCGGTGTCGATCGGCTTGCCGGCCTTGGTCTTCTTGCCGATCAACTGGGCGCAGGAGGGATAGACATAGAAGGCCCCTTCCGGCGACGGACAGGTGATGCCGCGCGCCTGGTTGAGCATCGAGACGACGAGGTCGCGACGGCCTTGAAAGATCGCCTTGTTTTTGGCGATGAAATCCTGCGGGCCATTCAGCGCCTCGACGGATGCCCATTGCGCGATGGTGCAGGCGCCCGATGTCTGCTGACCCTGGATCATGTCCATCGCCTTGATCAGTTGGACCGGGCCCGCCGCATAACCGATGCGCCAGCCGGTCATTGCATAGGCTTTCGACACGCCGTTCATGGTCAGCGTGCGCTCGTAGAGCTTAGGCTCGACCTCGGCGATGGTCTTGAAGACGAAATCGCCATAGGTCAGGTGCTCGTACATGTCGTCGGTCAGCGTCCAGACATGCGGATGCTTCAACAGCACGTCGGCCAGAGCGCGCAGTTCGGCCTCGGTATAGGCGGCACCCGACGGGTTCGACGGCGAGTTCATCAGCAGCCATTTGGTCTTCGGCGTGATCGCCTTTTCCAGCACGGAAGCGGTCAGTTTGAAGCCGTTGTCGATCGAGGTGTCGGCAAACACGGAGGTGCCGCCGCAGATCGCCACCATCTCGGGGTAGCTGACCCAGTAGGGGCGAGGAATGATGACCTCGTCGCCGGGGTTCAGCGTCGCCATGAAGGCGTTGAACAGGATCTGCTTGCCGCCCGTACCGACGATGGTCTGCTCGGGCTTGTAGTCGAGATTGTTCTCGCGCTTAAACTTTTTTGCGATCGCCTCGCGCAGCGGCACGATGCCCGAAACCGGCGGATACTTGGTTTCGCCGCGGCGGATCGCCTCGATTGCCGCATTCTTGATGTTGTCGGGCGTGTCGAAATCCGGCTCGCCGGCGCCGAGGCCAATAATGTCACGGCCGGCATTTTTCAGCTCGCGCGCTTTCTGCGTGACCGCGATGGTGGCGGAAGGCTTCACGCGCGAAAGGGTGTCGGCAAGAAAGGCCATGAGCTTGACGTCTCCATGGAAGATCGGCGCGGCCAGGAGCGACCGCGGCGCTTCTCATGTCGCATGAT
This sequence comes from Mesorhizobium sp. M7A.F.Ca.US.005.03.1.1, assembly GCF_003997975.1. Lineage (NCBI taxonomy): Bacteria > Pseudomonadati > Pseudomonadota > Alphaproteobacteria > Hyphomicrobiales > Phyllobacteriaceae > Mesorhizobium > Mesorhizobium sp. M7A.F.Ca.US.005.03.1.1. Next base: position 1,202 of record NZ_RZRO01000098.1, on the reverse strand, counting down.
TTCGCGCAACGCAAGCATTGTCGGCTGATCCAGGTCTCAAGGAGCTGTGATCGGACCCGGGGTCGGCAACAATAAATTCATTAACGAGCGGTAGAGGCTTGAGTGGCAGGATCGCAGACCAATTGCGGAGCGAGGAACCGTGTCGCGCAGCGTCGGGCTTGCCCACATCATCCGTCAGGACGACGGCACCTCCACCGGTGTCTGGGGCATCTACACGTTGCAAAGCGCTTTCCAGCCGATCTTCGCCTTCAAGGAAGGCAAGCTGTCGGTGGTCGCGTTCGAAGGGCTGATCCGACCGTTCCGCGACGGCGAGCCACAATCGCCGATCAATTTCTTCTCGACCTGTCCGGCCGCCGACCGGCTGCATATCGAGGCGCTGACCAGGACGCTGCATCTTCTCAACGCCGGTGCCTGCCTGCCGCGGGAAGCGTCGATCTTTGTTAATTTCGACCCGTCGGTGTTCACCGAACGCACTGTTGCCGACGCTGCCTTGCGCGAAATGCGGCTCGTGCTGCACGAGGCCGGCATCGACCCGCGCCGCGTCGTCTGCGAGGTGACCGAGCAGCGATCGGCGTCGCAGGAAGCCTTGCACGGCTTCGTCGCGGCACTGAGAGCCAACGGTTTTCGCATCGCCGTCGACGATTATGGCGCCGACGATTCCGACATCAACCGGGTCAAGGAGTTGAAGCCGGATATCGTCAAGTTCGATGCCTACTGGATCACGCAACTGATGGAGTCCGGCGCCGGCTTCGCGTTGCTGACCACCATGGTGAAGAACTTCGAGGAGCAAGGCATCCATACGGTGTTCGAAGGCATCGAGGAGGGCTGGCAACTGGAGCTCGCCGAGAAATCGGGTGCGTCGATGGTGCAGGGTTTCGTGCTGGCGCGACCCGAATTGGCGCCGACCAGCTTTGGCGTCTTCGACAAGGCCGGGCAGGCGCCTGTCGCTGCCGCCGTCGACACGTCGGCTGCTGCCGTGGCAACGCCTTCGGCGCGGCCGGTCAAGGCCTTTGGGCGCCGCGTGGCGACATGAGAGGTGATCGGCGGCGCAATGTCGGCGATGCGATCCGGGTCGACGAAGTCGGCATCGAATACGGCATGTATGGCGAGTTCCGGCTGCGCAGCGCCTATCAGCCGATTTTCGCGCCGCGCGGCCGGTTCCTTCACGCGGTCGCGGCCGAAGCCCTGATCGAGCCGCACCG
>NZ_RZRO01000097.1:0-24731 GCF_003997975.1 Mesorhizobium sp. M7A.F.Ca.US.005.03.1.1 | reverse complement strand
GTTCTCGCCGACCTTCTGCGCATCCGGAACGATGTCCGGGCGCTGCGTCGGCACAGGCGCCGGCTTTTCATGCATCACGGCCTTCTTGTCGCCCTGCAACGTCTGCGCAATGGCTTCCATCGGCACGATATCGACCGCGACCGACTCGACGTCGGACGACGGAAGTGCCGCCGGCGCCGTCAGCGTGAACAGGCCGAAGGTCAGCGCCGCCGTATGCAAGATGACCGATGTGGTGAGGCCGGTCTTCATCGCGCGTCTACTGGTCCTGTTCCTGCAGTGAAACCAGGCCGATGTTCTTGTAGCCAGCGGCCGAAATACGGGCCATCACCTTCATCGCCGTACCATAGTCGGTGGACTTGTCGCCGCGGATGAAGATGCGCTCCTCATAGCCGGTCTTGGAAATTGCCTGCAGCTTGGCTACCAGCTCCTCGATCGGGATTTCGGTTTCCTGCAGATAAATCTGGCCGGCGGCGTTGATCGAGACGGTGATCGGCTGCGTGTCGGCATTCATCGCCTTAGCCTGCGTATCCGGCAGGTCGATCGGCACGCCGACCGTCAGCATTGGTGCCGCGACCATGAAGATGATCAGCAGCACCAGCATCACGTCGACCATCGGCGTGACGTTGATCTCGGACATCAGTGCATGGTGACGGCCGCGCCGCCTGTGGCCGCGCCCGCCGCGTCCTCCCATGCCCATGGACATACCCATCTGCTACTCCTCAGGCCTTGGGGGCCACTTTTTCATCGATTTGGCGCGAGAGTATGGCGGAGAACTCGTCGGAGAATCCTTCCATGCGCACGGCTATCTTGCTCGCGTCGGACGACAGCTTGTTGTAGGCGATGACGGCGGGAATGGCGGCGAGCAGGCCAATGGCCGTCGCCAGCAGCGCTTCGGCGATGCCCGGCGCAACCACCGCGAGACTGGTATTCTTGGAGCCGGCGATCGCCTGGAACGACGTCATGATGCCGATGACGGTGCCGAACAGGCCGATGAAGGGTGCCGCCGAGCCCGTGGTGGCAAGGAAGCCGAGGCGCCCTTCCAGCTTTTCCATCTCGCGGGTCAGCGCCAGGTCCATCGCCTTGTCGATGCGGGTTTGCAGGCCGAGCGGCGACTTGGCGCCCTTCTCGAAACTCTTCTTCCACTCGCGCATGGCCGCCACGAAAATGGCGCCCATGCCGGTGGTCTTGCGATCGGCGAGCGTGCGGTAAAGCTCCTCCAGCGACTGCCCCGACCAGAACACCTGCTCGAACCGGTTGAGCGCCAGCCGCATGCGGGCATAGGAAACCAGCTTGTCGACGATGATCGCCCAGGTCCAGACCGAGGCGCAGAGCAGGCCGATCATGACCAGCTTGACCACCCAGCTGGCCGAAACGAACAGCGACCAAACCGACAATTGCGCGCCCGGATCGGCGAGTGCGATATTTTCCATCGTTACGTCCTTAAGATTTTCCGGGCGAAGCTGGCGGCTGGCCCCTGGCATCCCTTGTGGTCGGTTCGCACGAAGCTACCGGAACAACCCCAAACTGTGCCGTTGTCGGCCTTTTCAGGGCAAATATTGGTGAAAGGAAGGCGTTCGATAACGCCAATCTTCACCAATCTCTTCATGAACCGTTATGGTTAAGGATGGGTTAGTATATAAGGCGCGGCGCATTGCCACGCCCGCACAGTTGTAACGCCATCATCCAAGCGCGAAGTCGGGATGGGTTGAGATTCAGGTCAGGCCGAGCCGAAAGCGGTGGTTTCCGAGAACCGGAGCGGAGGGTACCTGAAGTACCCGAGCACCGGAAGCGCAGGGAATCACCGTTTGCAGGCCGGCATCACCTGAATATCATCCCACCCGTGGCATGAATGCCGCCACCCATTCCTTGGGAAAGCGCCTTGGGCGGCCATTCTCGCCGATGATCGCCGCCTCGACCTTGGCCTCGACCAGCACCTCGTCGCCGCGCTTGAGCTGTTGCGCCATGAAGATGCGCGCGCCGGAAATCTCCTCGGTGCGGGTGTCGACGGTCAGGATGTCGTCGATCCGGGCCGGGCCGCGAAAGTCGATCTCTATGCGGCGCACCACCCAGACTATTCTTTCGCCATGCTTGCCGTCGGCAAGCTCTGTGTGGTGCACGCCGGTCAGCCTGAGATAGTCGGAGCGGCCGCGTTCGAAGAATTCGAGATAGCGCGCATGATAGACGACGCCGGAGAAATCGGTGTCGGCATAATAGACTCGCGCCATCAGCCGGTGGCCGAACGCCGTCAGCGCACCGGAAAGCCCGGCCAGCAGCGTCGCCGATTCACCATGATCGCCCATTGCGCTTCCTTTTTCAGCCCCGACGAGGCACCTGTTTCCCGCGTGACACAGCATCGGATGGCACTGTTGACGGCGATGATCAAGAGTTTGACGGCGACGCTGTTCGTGTTGGTGGCTTTGGCGCTGCCTGGCCAGACCGCGAAATTCTCGATGAAGCGCGGCCTCAATCTCGACCAGTGGGTCACCTGGCCCGGCGAGGACCAGTGGGGCGACGCCAAGGCCATCCTGCCCTATCCGGAGTGGCGGAAATTCCTTGGGGAGGACGACCTCAAGGCGTTGAAGGATGCCGGCTTCGATTTCCTGCGCATGCCGGTCGATCCATCGCCCTTTCTGTCCGACCAGACCGTGGCCTTGCGTGACGATCTCTATGCCAGCGTGCTGGACTCGGTGCGCATGATCAACCGCGCCGGACTCAAGGTGATCGTCGACATGCACCTGATCCCGGCCGGCGGCAGCCGCAAGATCGGAATGGCTGAAGTGATGGGCGACCCACGGACCTTCGACGCCTATGTCGAGATGGTCCGCAAGATGGCCCGCACGCTGGCCAGCGAAGATCCCGCCCAGGTCGCCTTCGAGCCCATGAACGAACCGATCGTCGACTGCGACAGCGATGGCACCAGCCTGTGGCCGGACCGCCAGCGCAAACTGTTCGCGGCGGCGCGATCCTCGGCGACGAAACTGACCCTGGTGCTGACCGGCGCCTGCTATTCCGCCGCGAGTTCGTTGGAAAAGATCGACCCGAAGACGATTCCGGACGACAACGTCATCTGGACCTTCCATTCCTACGATCCGTTTCTGCTCACCCATCAGGGCGCAACCTGGGCCGGAGACTTCATCCCCTATGTGACTGGCCTGCCCTATCCGTTGACCGCGGTGCCCAAGGCACAGCTCGACGTGACGCTCGACACCATCCGCGCCAGGATCAAGGCCGAGGCGCCATGGACGCGGCAAAGCGGCCTGCTTGCCTATCTTGACGAACAGGTCGCCAGCATGGACAGCCCCGACAGACTGCTCGGCTTGATGGATGCGCCGTTCGAAAAGGTCGAGGCGTGGGCGAGGGCCAACGGCGTCAAGCCTGGAAATATCACGCTGGGCGAGTTCGGCATGATCCGCCAGGAATACGGCAATTCCTATGTGATGCCCGCCGGGTATCGGGCCGCCTATGTCAGGGACATGATCGCGCGTGCCGAAGCACACGGCTTCTCATGGTCGGTGTGGAGCTATGGCGGCGCCTTCGGCATCGTCGATGCCTTCAACGGCGACAAGGCCGAGCCGGACGTGATGGACGCGATCAAATCGCTTCACTGAGGCGATCTGGATTAGCCAAGGTCGATCGACAGGATTTCCGGCCGCATCCCGAAACGCACCGGCAATATGCTGAAACCGAGCCCGCCGGAGACGATCAGATTGCGATCCTTCTCGACGACGTGGCCATAGGCGTAGCGGTTGCCGAAACGCGATGGCACGACCGGCGAATAGCCGAACAGCCGAATTTGTCCGCCATGGGTGTGGCCGGACAGGGTCAGCGAGACGCGCCACGGCACTTTCGGAAAAATATCCGGCTCGTGCGCAAGCAGGATGATGGGCGAGGTGTCGCTGACCTTGGCCAGCGTGCCGTCGAGATCGTCCAGCCCCGTGAAGCCGGCGCGGTCGCTGGTCGGCAGCAGTGCCAGCTGGTCGGCAAGCCCGGCAATCCAGACACCATGCCCATCCTTTTCCAGGCGCACGACATCGTTCTCCAGCACCGGAATGCCGACTTTCTCCAGGGCCTTGCGCGCTACGGTCGGGCCGGCCCCGGCGCGCTGCGCGAAGCCATCTGCCCACCAGTCATGGTTGCCGAGAATCGAGAGCACGCCGAGCGGTGCCTTGAGGTCCGAGAGGGCGGAGGCCCATTGCGACGGCGTCACCGGGCCGGTCACCAAGGGCATGCCGGCGATATAATCGCCGAGCAGGACGATCACGTCCGGCTGCAGGGCATTCGCGTCTTCGACAAGTGAGGCGATCCGCTCCGGCGTCATCCATGGCCGGCAGGCATGGATATCGGCAAGCGCGACGATGCGCAGCTTCAGGCCATCAGGCCAATGCGGCGGCGTTAGCGCATAGCGTTTCACATGCGTCAGCAGCATCGGCTCTATGCCGGCCGCATAGGCGCTGAACGCGGCAACCGACAGAACCGACCCGCCGATGAAGCGCAGGAATCCGCGTCTGGTGATCATTGCATGGCTCCGGCAAACCATCGGAGCGAGATTGCCCCGGGATGGCACCGCCACCAGAGCCGACGAATGCGCCGGCAAACCGGCGAAGCCGAGGATATTTTGCGCAGGCCGCTCACAGATCCTTCGTCGGCCCGGAACCTGCGCCTGATCGCCCGGCCGCTATTCTTCCTGGAACAGGTTGATCTGCTGCTGCGCCAGATCCTTCGGCGCGTCGAGGCCGAGATGGCGCCAGGCATTGGCCGTCAGCATGCGGCCGCGCGGCGTGCGCTGGATGAAACCCTGCTGGATCAGATAAGGCTCGATGATGTCCTCGATGGCATCGCGCGGTTCGGACAGGCCTGCGGCGATCGTCTCGATGCCGACCGGCCCGCCGCCGAAATTGCGCGCGATCATGCTGAGGTACCGGCGGTCGAGCGAGTCGAGGCCGAGCGCATCGACTTCCAGCCGGGTCAACGCTTCGTCGGCGATCTTGCGGTCGACATGGCCATCGCCGGCCACCGAGGCGAAATCGCGCACACGGCGCAACAACCGGCCGGCGATGCGTGGCGTGCCCCGCGCGCGCCGCGCGATCTCCAGCGCGCCGTCGTTGCCGAGCGGCATTTGCAGGATACGCGCGCCACGCCGCACGATCTGCTCCAGCTCCTCGACCGTGTAGAAATTGAGCCGTACCGGAATGCCGAAACGGTCGCGCAGCGGATTGGTCAGCAGGCCAAGCCGCGTGGTGGCGGCGACGAGGGTGAAGCGGGCGAGGTCGATCTTGACCGAGCGCGCCGCCGGGCCTTCGCCGATGATCAGGTCGAGCTGAAAATCCTCCATCGCCGGATAAAGGATCTCCTCCACCGCCGGGCTCAGCCGATGGATCTCGTCGATGAACAGCACGTCGCCTTCCTCGAGATTGGTCAGCAGCGCGGCAAGATCGCCGGCCTTGGCGATGACCGGACCCGAGGTCGAGCGGAAATTGACGCCGAGCTCGCGCGCCATGATCTGCGCCAGCGTCGTCTTGCCGAGACCAGGCGGCCCGACGAACAGCACATGGTCGAGCGCCTCGCTGCGGCTCTTGGCGGCCTCGATGAACACTTTGAGATTCGCCCGCGCCGCCGCCTGGCCGACGAAATCGTCGAGCGTCTGCGGCCGCAAGGTCTGCTCGGCATCCTCGCCGCGTTTTTCCGGTGCAATCAAGCGGGGCGACAGGCTCATGCCGCCTTCCTTGCACACGGCAAGGGGCTGAACAAGCGGCGGCTCACCGCGCAAGTTCCTTCAGCCCGAAGCGAATCAGCTTCGGCGCATCGGCATCCTCGCCCGCCGTCTTCAGCGCCGCCGCCACCGCATTGGCGGCCGTGTCGCGCGAATAGCCGAGATTGACCAGCGCCGAGACCGCGTCGGTGATCGGCGCGGATGCCACGCCGTCGCCGAGCTCCTGTTTCAGGCCGATGGTGCCCGAAGCGGTTCCGGCATAGGCCGGCGCCTTGTTCTTCAGTTCGGTGACGATGCGCTCGGCCACCTTCTTGCCGACGCCGGGTGCGCGAGAAACCATGGCGATGTCGCGCAGCGCAATCGCATTGGCGAGGTCGGCCGGCGCCAGCGTCGACAGGATGGCCAGCGCCACCTTGGCGCCGACGCCGGGAACATTGTTCATCAGCAGCCGGAACCACTCGCGTTCCAGCACTGACTGGAAGCCGTAGAGCCGCAGCATGTCCTCGCGGACATAGGTCTCGATGAACAGCACCACCGCTTCGCCGGGCGAAGGCAGCGCCGCCAGCGTGCGCGCTGAACAATAGGCGACGTAGCCGACGCCATGGATATCGACGAGGCAATGATCCTCGTCGACCTCGTCCAGCGTGCCCTTGAGCTTGCCGATCATTGGACGCAATCCCCGTTAGGGATGAGTATCGGGCGTGATGAGCTCGACATCTGGAAAGTACTTTCTGAAACCTGCGGGATCGCGAGTAAGAATGGGATAGCCTCGGATGGCAGCGTGAGCCCCAATCAAGAAGTCGGGCATCACCTTCTCTCGAGGTCCGCCCAACCGCCGATAGACCGAGAACGCTCTCGACGCAGCAAAGGCCGCCTCGAACGGGAGACTTTCGCGCCGGAACTCGTCTTCAGGCAAGGCATCATCGACATCGTCTATCGCCTCATAGCGCATCGAAAACTCGGCGTAGATAATCTGATTGATGACCAGGCTGCCTTGCTCGAGGGCAGACACCATTTTGGACCACGACCACTTTGACCAGACGGGATCGCGAACGGCGATATCGACAAGCACGTTGGTGTCGACAAGCGTCGCCAAGATTAGCGATCCCGGGTCAAAGCCATGACGGCATCGGCATTCATTGTCTGATCGCCGCTGCCCTCAAGCCGATCGAGCGCAGCAAGAAAACGATCGAGTCTTTCGCGGTCGGCCAACCGCCCCTTGTCATGCTTCGGCGTGATCGTGATCTTGCCGCCCTCGATGCCGAAGATGACTTCGCTGTTGGCGCCAATCCCAAATGTCTCCCGCAGATCCCGTGGGATTGTCACTTGACCTTTGCTCGTCACACGCATGAAACACCCCTTTCTTACAAGTAAGGATTATTCCAACCCGACGAACAAGTCAAGAACATCGCTAACCAGCGAGCGCCATCCGGTAAGCCACGCTTTGCCGGTGATGCGCGTGGCAAATGGCGATGGCAAGCGCGTCGGCGGCATGTTCGGTATCGAAGACGGCTTTCGGCAACAGCACCTTCACCATCATGTGGATCTGCTTCTTGTCGCCATGCCCGACGCCGATCACCGCTTTCTTGACTGCGTTAGGCGCATATTCGGCAACGACGAGGCCGGCACGCGCCGGCACCAGCATGGCGATGCCGCGTGCCTGACCGAGCTTCAGCGTTGCCACCGCGTCCTTGTTGACGAAGGTCTGTTCGACCGCCGCTTCGTGCGGCATGGCGGCATGCAGGACTTCGGCAAGCCCGTCATGCAGCTGGCATAGCCGCGTTGCCAGCGCGGCCTTATCGTCTGATTTCACAGTGCCGGAAGCAATGAAGCGCAGCGAATTGCCGAGGCTTTCGACGATGCCCCAGCCGGTGCGCCGAAGCCCGGGATCGATACCGATGATGCGAATCGCTTCCGCCATTTGCCGAGTTTACCTCCGGCGGACAGCGATGCCAGCGAAATGTGAACAAACCGGAAACAGAAGGCGGACCGCGGTCTAACCCCGAGCGAAAGCCGTGTTGAGCAGGCTGATCTGGTCGGAAACCGGGTTGGGGCGGCGAGCCATCGGTTGCATGTCGACCATGGCGCCGGAGCCATAGATCTCGTCGTCCATGCGGCGCACCAACGCTTGCAGGCGCAGCGAGCGGGTGACGAGGTCGAGGAAATCCTCGGGCAGTTCGGCCCAACCGGCGGCTTCGTCATGGGCGGAAGCGGTGTCGAGGCGCACCTTGGACTTTTCCGATGCCACCTGGTCACGGGTCATCTCGCCGGAATTGGCGGCGCGCTGCAAAAGCAGCCAGGAGGCAACCTGCATCAGCCTGGTGGTCAGCCGCATCGATTCGGCCGCGTAGAGCGTGGCGGCCAGCCGCGACAGCTTCTTCGCCTCGGCCCGGCCCTTGCCGTCGAGATATTCGGCGGCCTGTTCGACCAGACCCATGCCTTCCTGGTAAAGCGGCTTGAAGGATTGCGAGAAAACCCGGCGTTCCGCCAGCTTGACGGTTTTCGCACTGCCCTTCGAAGGCTCGTTCATTGATACGCCCCTGCACTTGCAACCGGCCGATTCGGCTCCCTGCCGATACACCCGGAACCCTATCTGACTGAAGCTTGAAAATGCGCTTCGTCACCGGTGAAGGCAAGCACATGTTTAACAGAAGGTTAACGGCACCCCTGTCGGGCGGCCCCCCTGGGGTGCGGACAAAAAAAGAGAAATCGAGACAAAAAAAGAGCCGCGGATAAGGCGGCTCTCAGGAGTTTAACAGGGAGGCGTCAAACAAAGTGGCTCCAACCACTCGGTAAGAATCCAGATCACTGGATGAACATAGTAAACACCTGTAAAGCTTAATGAAGCCTTAACGGTGCGGATGTTTTTTGACCGAACGCCGCCATACTGTGCCGTAACAGCACAGCACCTCCTGCGTCAGGCTCGGTCAAGCGGTCTTCCAGACCGCCGGCACAGCCTCACCTTCCCTTAGGCTCGGCTCAAGCGGTCTTCCAGACCGCCGGCAAGGCGATGAAGGCGAACAGCAGCATGGCTGCGTAGAAGCCCATCGAGGAGGCCGCCACCAGCGGTTCGATCGCGGCATTGCCGGCAAGCAGGAAATAGAGGCCGATCAGCAGGCCGATGCCGCTGACCGCCGTCAGCCAGAAATGAACTGTGGCGAGCGTCTTCTGCCCGATTGCCGGAAACAAATGGTAGAAGAAGGCGAAGACCGCCGACATCAGCCATCCGGCCACCATCGTGTGGGCGTGGGTCGGCATCTGGCCGTGATCCTGGCTGATCGCCATGTACAGGCCGAGCGCCATGCCGCACAGCGAATAGATGATGGCCAGCGTGAAGAAATTCCGTGCTATCCCTTGCATAATGGTCCCCCGAATTGCCTTTTCCCGCTTGCGGGAATGGGTTGATCGTCAGGCGATTGTTGTCGCCACCGGGCTCCCGGCATTGGCGCACTGATATCGGCAGCGTATCCAGACGATGTCGCGCCAACCCCCTCCCGACGATTCGTACATTAGCAGAAAATCAGATAATGCGTTCACAATCTGCGACCTCGCGCGTTGGCCGTAAGCTGAAACAGAGCCGGATTTTTCGCGACATCGTTCCGAAACAGGCGCCACGCTAAACGCCCGCTCCTATGACGGCCGGCGCAAATCGGCGCCGCCGCAAACCTGACCGGACACTGCAGGAGCAACCCATGGACTGGTACTCGATCGTCAAATTCCTCCACGTCACTACCGCCATTCTGTGGGTCGGCGGTGGCTTCGTACTGTTCCTGCTGGGCATGCTTGCCGAGCGCGCGGGCAACATCGAGGAAAAGCTGCAGGCAATGCGCGCCAGCGGTCAGCTGGGCGGCAGGTTCTTTGCGCCGATGTCGATGCTGACGCTGATCTTCGGCCTCATCATGTGCTGGTTCTGGGTCGGCTTCTCCGATTTGTGGGTACTCATCGGCCTGGCGGGATACGCCACGACCTTTTCGATCGGCATGTTCATCTTCAAGCCGACCGGGGAGCGCATGGGCGCAATGATCGCCAAGGAGGGCGTCACGCCAGAGGTTCTTGCCATCGGCCAGCGCATGATGAGCGCGGCACGTTTCGACTATGCGGTGATGCTGGTGATCATTGCGGACATGGTGCTCAAACCGACCGTGCATGACATCGGCATCCTTGCCGGCATGGTGCTGGTCGTTATGTTCGGCGCGACACTGGCTTTTGGCGGCAACCGTCGTCTGGTGCCAAGCGCCGCCTGACCCCTAATGACGGGGCGGCTGCGCGGCGGCCTTTCTACATCAGGCCGACAATGCCATCCCACAGCAGCTTCAGCGCCACGACCGCGACGGTTGCGTAGGTGAAGGGATAGAAGGTTTCCGGCCGCATGCGGCGCACCAGCCACGCTCCGGCGATGGTCGACAGCGGCGCCAGCGGCATCAGCACCGCCGATGCCGTCAGATTGGCGGTGTCGAACTGGCCGAGCGCGAAATAGGGCACCAGCTTCAGCGCGTTGGTGGCGGCAAAGAAGATCGCTGCGGTGCCCGACAGAACTTTCGGATCGAGACGGATGGGCAAGGCATAGACCTGGAAGGGCGGACCGCCGACATGGGCAACGAAGCTGGTGAAGCCGGCGACCGTGCCCCAGATGGCGGCGGCCACGCGGTTGGGCGCGGCCGCGTGATCGGCGCCGTGGCGGAACTGCAGATAGAGCCAGCGCAGGACGAAGATGATGGCGACGGCGCCAACGATCAGCCGCACCGCCTCTTCGGTCACCAGTGCCGCCGTCAGCCAGCCAAGGCCGATGCCGATGACGGCGCCCGGCATCATGTCGACCAGCATCTTGCGGTCGTAAACGCCCCACCACGTCCACACCGAGACGATGTCCATCAGGCACAGGATCGGCAGCAGGATGGCCGCCGCCTGCACCGGCGGCATGGTCAGCGCCATCAGCGGCACGCCGACGAAACCGACGGCGCCGCCAAAGCCGCCCTTCGACAGGCCGACCAGAATGACCGCCGGAATGGCGGCCGCATAGAACCACGGATCGAGAAGCAGGCCTGACATGGGAGGGGACTGGTCCGGAGGGAAAGCGTGTCGACGCTTGAATAGCCCAGAATGTCGGGCGGAGCGACAGCAAATATGAGCGTGGCGGCCGCACATGCGGGCCGACGCAGGCCTGTGCCTACCGACGCGCCGAGACCAGCAGGAACATCGGCCGCTCGAGCTCTTCCGCCAGTTCGGGTTTGGCCGCGATCTGCTCTGATGTCGGACGGAACTCCTCGACATGCGCGATGGTGAAGCCGGCCTGCAGGAGAGCGTTGAGCGTGGTGCCGATCGTGCGGTGATGTTTCACCACGCCCTTGGCCAGCCAGTCCGTGCTGCGCGGTCCTTCCACCAGATACTGATCGACAGGCCACGTCTTGCGGCCTTCGCTATCGATCACCCAGCCGGGTTTGGTCGGCGCCATGAAGATCGGATGTTCCGTCGAAAAGACGAAATGCCCGCCAGGCGCCAGGGCCCGATACACGGTCCCGAACAGACGCGACACATCCTCGACATAGTGCAAGGCGAGCGAACTGTAGACGAGATCGAAGCTGGCTTCCGGCAGGCTGAGCCGATCGAGATCGGCCGTCTCATAGCTTATCCCTGCATCCGGGCCGGCGGCCCTTGCTCGGGCAAGCATCTTCTCCGACAGGTCCAGGCCAAGCACCTGCGCCGCCCCATGCTCGCGTGCCCAGCGGCAGAACCAGCCGAAGCCGCAGCCGAGATCGACGACCCTCAAGCCGCCGACATCGGGCAGCATCGCGCGCGTTGCCGGCCACTCGGCGGCACCCTCCAGCCCTTCGACCGAACGGCCGAGTTGGCTGTAGCCTGCGAAGAAATCCTCACGGTCGTATATGTTCTGCGCCATGACAGTCTCGGTCTCATTTGGTCGGCACACTAACCAAGCGGCCATCGGCTTTCCACCCGGCTCGATCAGGAGGCATGCAAGACCTTTGCCCTATCCCGAGAAGCAGCCGCGTCGAGCGGTGGCGGCCGCCGCCGGATCGGCTGCGCCTTGATGATGGCGGTGCTTGTCTCCGCCTTGTCGGCGATACGGTCGAGAATCCCGTCGAGATCGCCGATCGAGCGTACGAACAGCCGGGCGACGAAGCAGTCATCGCCCGTTACCTTGTCGCATTCGCCGAATTCGGGGATGTCCTCGATCAGCTTCTGAACGATGTGCAGCTTGCCCGGCAGAGGCCGGATGCGCACGATCGCCTGCAAGGTATAGCCGAGCGCCAGCGGATCGATCTCGACGGTGAACGCCCGGATGACGCCGCGCTCCTCGAGTCGTCGCAGCCGCTCCGAAACGCTTGGCGACGACAGCCCGACCTGGGCGGCCAGATCCTTCAGCGAGGTCCGCGCATCCTTGACCAGGATTTCAAGGAGATTTCGATCGAGATCGTCCAGCATCTTTTTCCTTTTCCCGACAGCTTGGAGCTTTCTCCTAATATAATTAGGCCAATAGGCCATACGCCCTTTCCAATCTGATGGAAAGCTTCGCGACCGCATGAGATTATGGCGGCTCAACCGATACGGAGGTTTGTTGTGAACGAGACAGTACGCGGCACGGTCGAAATGTCCGCCGCAATGGCCATCCTGGGAACGATCGGATGGTTCGTCGTCCTGTCCGGCCAGCCGATCATGGATGTGGTGTTTTGGCGTTGCGCTTTCGGCGCGCTGACGCTGCTCATCATCTGCGCCGGGCTGGGGTTGCTGCGCAACAGGCTGTCGCTGCGCATCATCGGCATCGCCGCGCTCGGCGGCGTCGCCATCGTCGTCAACTGGCTTTTGCTGTTCAGCGCTTTCTCGCGCGCGTCGATCTCGATCGCCACCGCCGTCTACAACACGCAGCCCTTCATGCTGGTCGGCTTCGGCGCGCTCTTCTTCGCCGAGCGGCTGAGCCTGACCAAGCTGACCTGGCTGACCATCGCCTTCGCCGGCATGGTGCTGATCGTGCAGTCGGCTCCCGATGCCGGCCCCAATGCCGGCATGGCCGGCACGGATTATTTCACCGGCATCGTCATGGCATTGGGCGCGGCCTTCTTCTGGGCCGTCGCCGCCATCGTCACCAAGAAGCTCAAGGGCACGCCACCGCATCTGATTGCGCTGATCCAGGTCTGCGTCGGCGTCGTCATGCTGGCGCCGTTCGCCAATCTATCCCGGCTTCCAGCCGATGCCTGGAGCTGGACCATGCTGGCGACGCTCGGCATCGTCCACACCGGCCTGATGTACATACTGATGTACGGCGCCATCCAGAAGCTGCCGACGCATCTGCAGGGATCGCTGTCGTTCATCTATCCCGTCGTCGCCATCCTGGTCGACGTCGTCGCCTTCGGCCATCGGCTGCATCTGAGCCAGGTCGTCGGCGCTACCGCCATCCTGATCGCCGCCGCCGGCATGAATCTCGGCTGGACGCTGTGGAAGGGCAAACCGCCCGTCGCGAGCCCGCACCCGATCAAGTGAAGCGGCCCGCCGGCTGCCCGGCGGATCAAACATCGCGATCCCGGCTGCCCGCCTGTTCAAGGCGGGCACTTTGCTCTATGCCGCAATCCAACCATCTTCGCCCGGCATAGGCGAAACGCGGGACCCGAAGAACCATGAATGAAGCAACGCCCCCCAATCGCTGTCGCATCGTGCTGATCGTGCCGCCCGGCGTGCCGGCGGCCCGTATTGTCACGGCATTCGATGGTGGCGATGTCGCTTCGCTGATCCTGCCCGAGAACGGCATGGATGAAGCCTCGTTCCAGGCTTTCGCCGAACGGATCGTGCCGGCAGCGCAAGCCGCCGGCGTTGCTGTCATCATCGCCGGCGACACCCGCATAGCCGGCCGCGTCCAGGCCGACGGCATCCATGTCGAAGTCTCCAAGGCCGAACTCGCCGAGACGATCGAGCATTTCCAGGCAAAGATGATGGTCGGCACCGGAGGCGCCAAGACGCGTGACGACGCGCTCGAGCTTGGCGAGACGCGGCCAGACTACATTTTCTTTGGCCGCTTCGGCTACGACAACAAGCCCGAACCGCACCCGCGCAACCTGTCGCTCGGCGCATGGTGGGCGGACATGATCCAGATCCCTTGCATCGTCATGGCCGGATCCGACATCGCCTCGGTCGAAGCCGTGGGCGCCACCGGCGCTGAATTCGTGGCGCTGTCGAGCGCCGTGTTCGCCGACGGCACCGACCCCAGGACAGCGGTCGCCACCGCCAACGCGCTGCTCGACGAGACTGCGCCGCGTTTCGAGGACTGAAATGTCATCGGCGACGCTTCCCCTCCAGGCTCTGCTTGCGGTGCTGATGGTCCAGGCGGCGGCCGCGGAGACCATCCCCTTGCCGCAGCCCAAGCCGGAAATCGGCGTCCACACCGATAAGCCGATCGACAAGCCGTTGCCGCAGCCCGCCACCACGGCCGAGCCTGCGCCGCTGCCGTCGGCCGACGCCGTCAATCCCGACCGCTTCGGCGCAAAACCCGCCGACGCGGCCTATGGCGCCTTCCAGCGCGGCCTCTACAAGACAGCTTACAATCTGGCATTGGTCCGGGCGCAAAACGGCGACCCGGCGGCGCAGACCCTGGTGGCCGAGATCCTGTCGCGAGGTCTCGGTGTACCGGTCAATTCGGCGCAGGCGGCGAAATGGTACGCCTTGGCCGCCGAACAGGGTGTGCCGGAATCGCAGTTCCAGTATGCGCTGATGCTGCTCGACGGCCGCTATGTCAAAAAGGATGGAAAAGAGGCCTACGCCCTGATGCAGGCCGCAGCCGAAGCCGGCAACCGGCTGGCGCAATTCAATTTCGCGCAGATGCTGGTCCAGCAGGACCCCGGCGACGCCGGTATGGCCAAGGCGGTCTCCTACTATGAACGCGCCGCTGCGACCGGCCTCGCGGACGCGCAATATGCAATGTCGCAGATCTACGCCAACGGTGTCGGCGGCAAGCCACGCGACGATGCCCAGGCAAGGCGCCTGCTGACGCAGGCCGCAAGGCAGAACTACGACACCGCGCAAATCGATCTCGCCGCCTGGATGATCGAAGGCCGCGGCGGCGCGCGCGACCTGAAATCCGCCTTCGGCTGGATGAAGCAGGCGGCGGAGGGCGGCAATGTTGCCGCCCAGAACCGCCTGGCCAAGCTCTATATGCAAGGCATCGGCACCGATCCGGACCTGGTCCTTGCCGGTGCCTGGTACATCATTGCCCGCCGCGCCGGCCTCATCGATCCGCAGATGGACGACTTCCTGCAGGGGCTGGACGACGACCAAACCAAGCAGGCGCTGCAGAAGGCCAACCGACTGCCTTGACGGCGGTTCTCACGGTCATTGCAAGTGCAACCCCGGCTCCCTTGCCTGGTCGCAACCTGCCCGCTCCCTTGCCTCTTCTGGCGATTTGTGGTCTTGGGAGCCCGAAATCGCTTTCCCAGCGAACATCCCATACCGACGGCGTGGCCGTAGGCATCATTCCGGATCATCTCATCATGGCCAAGATCAATGGCAACGAAATCCGTCCCGGCTATGTCATCGAGCATGATGGCGGCCTTTGGGTGGCGGTCAGGACCAACACCGTCAAGCCTGGCAAGGGCGGCGCCTACAATCAGGTCGAACTGAAGAACCTCATCAACGGCACCAAGCTCAACGAGCGCTTCCGCTCGGCCGAGACGGTCGAACAGATCCGGCTCGACCTGAAGGATTTTTCCTTCCTCTACGCGCAGGAAGACGCCCTGGTGTTCATGGACACCCAGAGCTACGAGCAGCTCGAATTGAACAAGGACTTCGTCGGCGATCGCGCCGCCTTCCTGCAGGACGGCATGATGGTAACGGTCCAGCTCTACGAAGAGCGACCGATCGGCATTTCGCTGCCCGACTATGTGACGCTGACCATCACCGAGGCCGACCCGGTGGTGAAGGGCCAGACGGCGGCATCGTCCTACAAGCCGGCGATCCTGGAGAACGGCATCCGCGTCCTGGTGCCGCCCTTCATCGGCGCCGGCGAACGCATCATCGTCGACACCAACGAAATCACTTACGTGCGCCGCGCCGACTGACGCATGTCGCCCAAAAGTGGCCCGGTTCCGGGTCACCGACATGCATCGAGGCAGAATTTAAAGCGCAGCACCGGGAAAAAGCACTATGGCACGCTCAGCCCTTCTCAACGTCATGGTCCAGGCCGCAATGAAGGCCGGCCGCTCGCTGTCGCGCGACTTCGGCGAAGTGCAGAACCTGCAAGTCTCGATGAAGGGCCCCGGCGACTATGTCAGCCAGGCCGACCGCAAGGCCGAGGACATCGTTTTCGCCGAACTGTCCAAGGCACGGCCCGGCTATTCCTTCCTGATGGAGGAGCGCGGCGTGGTCGAAGGCGACGACGGCCAGCATCGCTGGATCGTCGACCCGCTCGACGGCACCACCAATTTCCTGCACGGCATTCCGCTCTTTGCCGTTTCGATCGCGCTGGAGCGCCAGGGCCAGATCGTCGCCGGCGTCATCTACAATCCGGCGATGGACGAACTCTACACCTGCGAACGCGGCGGCGGCGCCTTCATGAACGACCGCCGCTTGCGCGTCGCCGGCCGCATCAAGCTGGTCGACACGGTCATCGGCTGCGGCATGCCGCATCTCGGCCGCGGCCACCACGGCAATTTCCTCGTCGAGCTGCGCAACGTCATGGCCGAGGTTTCCGGCGTCCGCCGCCTCGGCTCCGCCTCGCTCGATCTCGCCTATGTCGCTGCCGGCCGCATGGATGGCTTCTGGGAAACCGGCCTGTCTGCCTGGGATATCGCCGCCGGGCTGCTTTTGATCCGCGAGGCGGGCGGCTTCGTCTCCGACATGGATGGCGGCCAGGACATGCTCGACAACGGTTCGGTCGTCGCCGGCAACGAGATCATCCAGCGCGCTTTGCTCAAGGTCGTGAAGAAGCCGCTCTCCTCTCGTTGACAGGCAAGCCGCGCCGACAAACCGCCGCGCTGATGCGCCGCAGTCGCAAAACCGCAACGGAAGCTTGAAATACTGCCCGGCGAGCGCCCAGATTGGAGGGCGCGGCGCAGGAACCCGGCTTAGTGAGAGACAACGAACCCTACCCCGATATCCCGTTCATCGGACGCTGGCACTATTCGCGTGCCGAGATGATCGCTGACGGTATCGTCCACGCGGTCGGCATCGTGCTGGCGATATCGGCCGGTTCCGCGCTGCTGGCGCTGGCGGCGTTTCGTGTCGGACCCGGCGAATACATCGCCGCCGCCTTCTACGTGGTTTCGCTGCTCACCGTGCTCTCGGTGTCGATGACCTACAATCTGTGGCCGGTCTCGTCGCCGGCAAAATGGGTGTTGCGGCGTTTCGACCACGCCGCGATCTATCTGCTGATCGCCGCGACCTATACGCCTTTCCTGGCGCAGCTCGAAGGCTCGCCGCTGGCGCGCTGGATGATCGTGCTGGTCTGGACCGCGGCAGCGCTGGGCATTGCCGTCAAGGTGTTCTTTCCCGGCCGTTTCGACCGGCTGGCGATCGGCTTCTATCTCGCCATTGGCTGGAGCGGCATCATCCTGGTCAAGCCGCTTGTCCAGACGCTACCGACGACATCGATAGCGCTGATCGTTGCCGGCGGCATCGTCTACTCCTGCGGCGTCATCTTCTTCGCCTGGAAGGGGCTGCGCTTCCACAATGCGCTGTGGCACGGTTTCGTCGTCACCGGCGCCAGCCTGCATCTGGCCGCCATGGTCGACTGTCTGGTCATCAATCGCCTCTGACACTATCGACGCGGCAATATTGCCAAGCGCCATTCAATTTGGTCACAATTCCGTTTAGAGTCGCGGTTTACGTGATCGGCGGCGGCATCGGAAACGGGGCACGGATGGCTTTTCTCAGATCCTTCGGCATGGGCAGACGTTCTGATGTCCTGATCTACGACCCGCATAAATTATCGAGCCCGCAGGTCTTTCTGCTGACCATGGTGATCTTCCTGGTCATCGTCGCCTTCATCGCCGCCATCCTCACCCGACAGATCTCAACCGCCTTTGGCAGCAATCCCGGCCTCAATGGCCTGATCGTCGGCGTGCTGGTGGTCGGCATCCTTTTGGCCTTCGCCCAGGTTGGGCGACTGTTTCGCGAAGTGCGCTGGGTCAACTCCTTCCGTGCCGGCTCGGAGACGACCGAACCGGTGCTGCTGGCGCCGATGAAGGCGATGATCGGCCGTTCCTCGGCGATGGCCTTCTCGACCAGTTCGATGCGCACCATGCTCGATTCCATCGCCACGCGCCTCGACGAAAGCCGCGACACCTCGCGCTATCTCGTCGGCCTGCTGGTGTTCCTCGGCCTGCTCGGCACCTTCTGGGGACTGTTGAACACCATCGGCTCGATCCGCGAAACCATCGAATCGCTCGATCCCGGCACCGGTGACGCCGCCGCGGTGCTCGATTCCCTGAAGCAGGGGCTTTCGGCGCCGCTGGCCGGCATGGGCACCGCCTTCTCGTCCTCGCTGTTCGGCCTCTCCGGCTCGCTGGTGCTCGGCTTCCTCGACCTGCAGGCCGGCCGCGCCCAGACGCGCTTCTACACCGAACTGGAAAACTGGCTTTCCTCGGTCACCGACCTGTCGTCGGACATCGTCGTCGCCGACCCGGCCAAAACCGAATCCTCCGACGAGATCCGGGTGCTGTCGGAACGGCTGCGCTCGATGCAGGAGAATGGCGGCGGCTCCAACCCGCGCGTCGCCACCGCCATGGCCAATCTCGCCGACGGCATTTCCGGCCTGGTCAAGAATATGCGCTCGGAACAGCAGATCATGCGCGACTGGGTCGAGGCCCAGTCCGACGAGCAGAAGGCGATGCGCAACACGCTGGAAAAGATCGCCGATGCCCTGAAGAAGCCCGGAGTGCACTGAAGTGGCGCTCGCCAGGGGCCGGCGCACCGATCGCCGCATCGACTACTGGCCGGGCTTCGTCGACGCGCTGTCGACGCTGCTTTTGGCGATCATGTTTCTGCTCACGGTCTTCGTGCTGGCGCAGTTCCTGCTGGGACGCGAAATCTCCGGCAAGGATACGGCGCTCTCGCGCCTCAACTCGCAGATCAACGAACTGACCCAACTGCTGGCGCTGGAGCGCTCGACGGCGCAGGACAAGGATGATTCCCTGGCCAATCTGCAGGCGTCGCTGTCGGCCGCGCAAGCGGAAAAGAGCCGGCTCGAGCGATTGCTGGCGCAAGGTGCCGGTGCCGGCGACGCCGCCAATCAGCGTGCAGCGGCGCTCGGCGGCGAACTCGACAGCCAGCGCCAGATCAGCCAGCAGGCGCTGAGCCAGGTCGAGATACTCAACCAGCAGATCGCGGCGCTGCGCAAGCAGATCGGCGCGCTCGAGGATGCGCTCAACGTCTCCGAAATCCGCGACCGCGATTCCAACACCAAGATCGCCGATCTCGGCCGCCGCCTCAACGTCGCGCTGGCGCAGCGCGTGCAGGAGTTGAACCGCTACCGCTCCGACTTCTTCGGCCGTTTGCGCGAAATCCTCGCCGACCGCGAGAACATCCGCATCGTCGGCGACCGCTTCGTCTTCCAGTCGGAAGTGCTGTTCCCAACGGGCTCCGAGGTGATCAACGATGCCGGCAAGGTCGAGATGAAGAAACTCGCCGACGCCATCATCGAGTTGCAGAAGGAAATCCCGCCCGAGATCAACTGGGTGCTGCGCGTCGACGGCCATACCGACAACAAGCCGCTCTCCGGCACCGGCCGCTACCGCGACAATTGGGAACTGTCGACGGCGCGTTCGACCTCGGTGGTGAAATTTCTGATCGAGAACGGCGTGCCGGCCAACCGCCTGGTCGCGGCAGGCTTCGGTGAGTTCCAGCCGCTCGATCCCGCCGACACCGAAGAGGCGCGCAACAAGAACCGCCGTATTGAACTGAAGCTCACCGAACGTTGATCGAAAATCACGCGAACTTGTTCGCCGGTTCAACCCTAGGGCGCAGATGGAGGCGGGCAAGGCCTGAAAAGATTATCTTTTTTTAATTACACATTGTCGCAGGGCGGTCCTAGCCTGCCGCCCGGGCCGAGAACCGCCGGCGATGAATCCCCCCTCATCGCGACGCGACGGAACCGGACGGCCCAAGGCTGGAAGGCAGGCGGACAACCGCCGCCTCCCTCTACAAGAGGAGACGCGTGATGCGCTCTTTCACTCCCAAGACCTCGCTTAGAACTGCAACACTCACGGCGCTCCTCATCGCCGTTCCGCTTGCCGGCGCCTATGCCGCGGGCCATCACAAGGGCGCTCTCGACGCGACCGATCCAACCGATATGACTGGCCCGCGTGTCGAGGCGCTTATCCAACAGGTGCAGGGCGTCCGGCAGGGCATCGTGGACGCAAGACAGGCCAACAACATCACCCCGGCTGTGGCGGAACGCCTGGAAATGCGCACGGCCCACATCAGTCAGGCGGCAGAGAAAGTCGCCGCCTCCGATCACGGCAGGATACCGGCCGCGCAATACCATGATCTGCTGCGCCGTCTCGACAATGTCGACCAGCGGCTGATGATCGACACCGGCAGCGGCTTCATGATCGGCGACGGCGCCGACGGCGGCAATTACCCGAACGGCTGAGGCCATAGCGCCCGAAACGGTCCAAGAGGAAGGAACCGCCTGGCGCCTTCGAGAGCGATCCCGCGGGCGTCCTTTTTACCAGCCGAGCAATACCGCGATCAGGGCGATCACCGCCGGCACGGTCTGGATGAACAGGATCTTGCGCCCGACCGTTGCCGCGCCATAGAGGCCGGCAATGGCCACGCAAGCCAGAAAGAAGACCTTGACCTGGAACCCGGCCGCACCAAGGTATAGCCCCCAGATCAACCCGGCGGCGAGGAACCCGTTATAAAGTCCCTGATTGGCCGCGAGCACTTTCGAGGCACTGGCGAATTCCGGGGTCAGGTTGAAAGCCTTGTGCCCGCGCGGCGTGTCCCACAGCACCATCTCCAGATAGACGATGTAGGCATGGATCAAGGCCACCAGCCCGACCAGGATGTTGCCGATCATTTTTTCCCCCTTGATGTGTTGCCGGCAGCATTTCATGCGCGGCCTCGCCTGCGCAAGGTGCATTTGCCGGACGGCATCCGAGGGTTGCCAACGCTTTTGCGTTGGTGTCTTTTCGCGCCGTCCCAATCACGGAAGTCGCCATGTCCTTTCAGAAACTCGACGACCTCGGTCACAAGCTCGAAGCGCTCGAGCATGCGCTGGCCATCCTCGGTGCCGATGAGGCCACGCACATGGCCGTCGGCGGCGGCGAGAAGCGTGCCGAGGCGATGTCGGCACTGGCCGGCATGTATCACACCAGGGCAACGGCGCCCGAGATAGCAGACTGGATCGCCGCGGCCGAACAGGAAGCGCTGGGGGAGGAGCAGCGCGCCGCCGTCTCGGAACTGCGGCGGCAATACACCAACCTGACCTGCCTGCCGGTCGAATTCGTCGAACGCCAGACGACCGCGCGCATGCGTTGCGAGCAGCTGTGGCGCGGCCTGCGCGCCAAGAACGACTGGGCAGGCTTCCAGCCGGCGCTGGAAGGCGTCGTGGCGCTGGTGCGCGAGGAGGCGGCGCTGCGTGCCGATGTGCTCGGCCTGGCCCCCTATGACGCGCTGATGGAGCAGTACGACCCCGGCAACCGCACCGCCGACATCACGCCTGTGTTCAGCGACCTGAAGGCTTTTCTGAAAAGTTTCGTGCCGGAGGCGCTGGCGATCCAGGACGCACGGCAGCGCAAGCGCCCGCTGAAGCCGCTTTCGGGCACCTATGCGATCGATCGGCAGCGCGAGCTCGGCCTTGCCATGATGACGGCAGTCGGCTTCGACCTGACGCATGGGTCGCTGTCGGTGTCGCACCACCCTTTCTGCGGCGGCGTGCCGAGCGACGTGCGTATCACCACCCGCTACAAGACGTCCGACTTCCTGTCGGCGCTGATGGGCGTGCTGCACGAGACCGGCCATGCGCTCTACGAACAGAACCTGCCCAAGGCATGGTCGCACTGGCCGCTCGGCAAAGCGCGCGGCATGGCCGTGCATGAAAGCCAGAGCCTGTTCGTCGAGAAGCAGCTAGGCCGCAACCCGGCCTTCTGGCGCTGGGCGCTGCCAGTGGTTGAAAAGCATCTCGGCGAAGCCTGGTCGCTCGACGACATCCTGCCGCACGTGCATCGCGTCGGACGCGGCCTGATCCGGGTCGATGCCGACGAGGTGACCTATCCCCTGCATGTCATCCTGCGCTACGAACTGGAACAGGAACTCGTCTCGGGCCGGCTGGAGGTGGCCGATCTGCCCGAAGCCTGGGACGCCAAGATGCGCGACTACCTCGGCCTTTCCACCATCGACAACCCAGCCGACGGGCCAATGCAGGACGTGCATTGGCCCGGGGCAGCTTTCGGCTACTTCCCCTCCTACACGCTGGGCGCGATGATGGCAGCACAGCAATGGGCGGCGCTGACGCGGGAGCATCCTGCCGCCGACGAGGATCTCGCCAAAGGCAATTTCGAGGCGATCAACGACTGGCGCCGCCAAAAAATCTGGTCACAGGGGTCACGCTGGTCGACGCCGGACCTGCTCGAACGCGCCACAGGCGAAAAGCTCAACGCCACCTATTTCGTGAACCATCTGAAACAGCGCTATGGAGCCGCATAGCGGCTGTCGCCACAGCGCCAGATCTGCCTATTCCGCCGCGCCCCTGAAAGCACTGGCGCCGGTTTCGAACTGCAGCTTGGCCAGCCGTGCATAGATGCCGCCCTTGGCGACAAGGCTTTGATGCGTGCCTTCCTCGACGATCGAGCCCCCATCCATGACCAGGATCCTGTCGGCCTTCAGCACCGTTGCCAGGCGGTGGGCGATGACGATCGTGGTGCGGCCCTGCATCAGCCGTTCCAATGCCGTCTGCACCAGCGTTTCGCTTTCGGCGTCGAGTGCCGAGGTGGCCTCGTCGAGCAACAGGATCGGCGCGTCGCGCAAGATGGCACGGGCGATCGCAACCCGCTGGCGCTGACCGCCTGACAGCGTCACGCCGCGCTCGCCGACTTGGCTGTCATAGCCTTTTTCCAGCTTGAGGATGAATTCATCGGCAAGTGCATCCTTCGCCGCCGTCTCGATTTCGGTCTTGCTGGCTCCCGGCCGGCCGAAACCGATATTGTCACGCGCGCTTGCCGCGAAAATGGTGACGTCCTGCGGCACGATGGCGATGCGCTGGCGGACCGAAACGGGATCGGCCTCGCGCACATCGACGCCGTCGATCAGGATCTTGCCTGTTTCGGGATCGTAAAAACGCAGGATCAGCGAAAACACCGTGCTCTTGCCGGCCCCTGACGGCCCGACGATCGCCACCGTCTCGCCCGGCATGACCTGAAAGCTTAAGCCGTGCACGGCGGCGCGGTCGGGCCTTGCCGGGTAGGAGAAGGAGATATTGTCGAAGACGATCGCGCCCTTGGCGACGGCCGGCAGCGGCTTCGGATCGGCGGGAGCCTGGATCGCCGGCTTCTCGGCCAGGATCTCGGTCAGCCGTTCGGCAGCACCCGCCGCTTGCGCAAGTTCGCCCCACACTTCCGACAGCGCGCCCAGCGCGCCGGCGGCGAACACCGAATAGAGCAGGAACTGGCCGAGCGTGCCTGGCGATATCGAGCCTTCGAGCACGTCGCGCGAGCCGAACCACAGCACCGCCACGACGGACGAGAAGATGGTGAAAATGGCGAAGAAGGTTAAGAAGGAGCGCGCGAAGATCGAGGAGCGTGCCGCCTCGAAAGCAGCTTCCACCGCAGCCGAGAAATGCCCGGTGACCAGCTTCTCATTGGTGAAGGCCTGCAGCGTGCGCACCGCGCCGATCTGCTCGCTGGCATAGGCGGTGGCATCGGCCAGCGTATCCTGCGCCTGACGTGATTTGCGCCGCACCGAACGGCCGAAGGCGACCAGCGGCAGCACGATCACGGGTATTGCCGCGATGACCAGGCCGGACAGTTTCGGGCTGGTGATGACCATCATCCCCACCGCGCCAAGGCCGAGGATGACATTGCGCAGCGCCACCGAGGCCGTCGCTCCGACCGCCGACTTGACCTGCGTCGTGTCGGCGGCAAGCCGCGACACGATCTCGCCCGACTGGGCGGTGTCGAAGAAGGCAGGCGACAGCGTCGTCACATGGGCAAACACATCGCGCCTGATATCGGCGACGACGCGCTCGCCCAGCGTGATGACGAAATAGTAGCGGCCGGCCGATGCTGCCGCCAGCAGGGCGGCCATAGCCACCAGCGCTGCGAAATATTCGGCAATGAAGGTCGTGCTGGACGACGAGAAGCCATGATCGATCATGCGTCGCACCGCCAGCGGCAGCGCCAGCGTGGTTGCCGCCGCGATGACCAGCGAGATAATGGCGCCGACGACCAGCGTGCGGTAGTGCGTGATGTAGGGGAACAGGCGCCTGAGCGGCTTGAGCGAACGCCGGCGCTCGTCTGCGCTGGTGATTTGCGCCATCCCGATGTTTCCTCCAGCCGTCCTTGGGGTCTGCGCCTCAATATGCGCTTGCCGCGGCCTTGTGATTCAATTCCGGCTGATGTATAGGCTCGCCGACCGTTTTAGAAGCCGTGGCTCCTCAATAGCTGCGGCTTCGAGTTTTAAAAAGGGGCGCATCGACGCAGGCTTATGCCCGTCGGCAGCGCCGGCAAGCCAGGAACCGAACCATGAAGACCGACATCCATCCCGATTACCACACCATCAAGGTCGTCATGACCGACGGCACCGAATACACGACCCGTTCGACCTGGGGCAAGGAAGGCGATACGATGAACCTCGATATCGACCCGACCACCCACCCGGCTTGGACCGGCGGCCAGCAGACCCTGCTCGACCGCGGCGGCCGCCTGTCGAAGTTCAAGAAGCGTTTCGAAGGTTTCGGCATCTAATTGCATGTCGCCCAAAAGTGCCAAGCGGTTTTGGGATAACGACTTGCGTTAAGTAAGAACTTAAGCCAAACGAGCTTTCACAGATCAAAAACCCGCCCTTGTGGCGGGGTTTTTTTTGC
>NZ_RZRO01000096.1:0-25262 GCF_003997975.1 Mesorhizobium sp. M7A.F.Ca.US.005.03.1.1 | reverse complement strand
GGCCGACATTCTGGCGGCAGCGGGATCGTCGCCGGAAGAATTCGTCACCGGCGACGGCGGACCCGGCGCCAAACGCGCGGTGGCGGCGATGATGGCGCTGGCACGGGAACATCTTTCCGCCTTCGAGCAAGGCGCACCGGCTCTCCCGGTCTCGCTGCGCCCGGCATTCCTGCCACTTGCCCTGTCACGCGCCTATCTCGGCAAGATGGAGAATGGCTCGCCGCTCGAAGGCGTGGCGCGGCTGTCGGCCTTGCGCCGGCATTGGCTGCTGCTGCGTCGTGCGAGCAGGGGCTGGCCTGCTCTTTGACGTAAACGTCAATCATGTTAAGACGTCCCCGCGCCAAACTGTTGCCGAAGACAACAGACCGGCTCGGAGGAGATGAATGAGCTTACCCATATTGGTGGCGATCGTTACCTTCGGCATCGCACTGTCGGTTGCGGCGGTGCATTTCACCGGCGGCAGCAAGACGGCGACGCTCAGTGGCACCGATCAGGCAGTGAGCCGATTCGCCGAGGATTTTCCCGACGAGATCGTGGCGGCGGTCCGCCTGACAGCAGATGCCGGGACCGCGTTCCTGGATATCGGGCGAGGGCGCTTCGGGATCGTTCACAGCGTAGGCGACTGCTTCTTGACCCGCATCGTCACGCCTCAAGATGTCACGATTTTGGACGCTGGAGACGGGAATACGGTCTCGCTGCGGCTCGCCGATTTCACCTGGAAGGGCGGCCGCTTCCGCTTTGCCAGCGCAACGGATGCGCAAGGCTTGCTGAAGGCGCTTGAGCCGCAGAGTTTCGGCGGAGAGGCGGCATGATGGACGACTACAATTTTCCGCAGGTCACTCAACTGGCCATCCCGTTCTTCGTTGTCGCGATCCTGATCGAGCTTTGGTTGGTGCGCACCGGCCGTGCCAAGGGTTCGTTCGAAACGCGCGACACATTGACCAGCCTGATGATGGGTACCGGCAATGTCGTTGCCGGGCTGCTGCTTGGCGTCGTGTCCTACTGGGCGTTGCTGTGGCTCTGGCAGTTCCGCGTCTTCAATCTCGGCCTGTCGATCTGGATTTTTCTGGTGGCCTTCCTGCTCGATGATCTGCGCTACTATTTCTATCACCGCATCGCGCACCGGGTGCGCTGGGTTTGGGCCGAACACGTCAACCACCATTCCAGCCAGCACTACAATCTGTCGACAGCGCTGCGGCAGAGCTGGACGGGCCTGTTCACCTTCATGTTCATGCTGCAGGCGCCGCTGGTGCTGCTCGGCTTCCACCCGGCGGTGATTGCCTTCACCTTCGGCTTCAACCTCGTCTGGCAGTTCTGGATCCACACCGAGACCATCGGCAAGATGTGGGGCTGGTTCGAGTTCGTCTTCAACACGCCCTCACACCACCGCGTCCATCACGCCACCAATCCGCGCTACCTCGACGCCAACTATGCCGGCACGCTGATCATCTGGGACCGCATGTTCGGCACCTTCGTCGGGGAACTGGAAGAAGACCGGCCGCGCTACGGCATCGTCAGGAATCTCGGCACCTTCAATCCGCTGAAAGTGGCATTCCATGAATGGATCGGCATGTTCAGGGATGCCTTTGCGCCCGGTCTGACCTTGAGCGATCGCCTGAACTATCTGATCAAGCCGCCCGGCTGGAGCCATGACGGCTCGCGCGAAACCTCGGAGAGTTTGAAGGCGGCCTATGTCAGGCGAAATCCGGGTGAGGCGGGAAAGCCGGGATTGCCGATGGCTGGTGTCGAGCCGGCTGAATAATATCGCCTCAGGATGGTTCGTTCGACCCGCCGTCGCGCATCAGCGTCTCATAGTCGCGACCGCCATAGAAGATGTTGACGATGCGGATGACATCGTTCTCGGTCAGGTGGTGATGACGGCGGAATGCTCGGAATGGGACGGGTCGTAATCCCCGAACGATATCGTCGCGCGAGCGACCGCCACGAGGCGCATTGCCGATACTCTGACAGCGCTCTTCTATCCGATCCACGAAACCGTTGGCGATGTTTTCGCTGCCGCTGCTCTCAAGGATGTAGGCGCCAATTGCTTCTAGATCGGAGATCGCGCTTTCGCTAAGAACGACGGCGGGACGCTGGATCATCGCTCTCCCTCGTCAGTTGCGAAATCCGGCTCTTTACCCGGTCGATCGCCTCATCGAGCGGAACAGCGGGTCTTTTGTCTTCGATCGACGCCTTCACCCGCGCCCTGATGGACGCCATGCGTTCAGCGTGCTCTTCCTCCTCGCGCTGGAAGGCAGGGCGGCGCGGATGACTTCACTGGCCGAACCGAAGGAGCCGTCTTCGACTTTGTCCCGGATCATGGGGTCCAATCAGAACGCGAAGCTGTTTATTCCGCCGCTTCGGCCGTTTCCGGTTGCGCCGGAAGTCCCAGCCAGTGCCGGCAATCAGCCTGCGCACGCGATGTGATGGCGTGCCGCTTGGCAACGGTCTTGTCCTTGCCGCGCATGCGTTTGCCCTCGGCCTTCGGAGCTTCGACGGGTGGGAACAGGCCGAAATTGACATTCATCGGCTGGAATGAGCGCTTTCCCGGCTCGTCATCGGAGACAATATGACCGCCGGTGATGTGGTTGAGCAGAGCGCCGAAGGCCGTGGTCAGCGGCGGCAGGGACGGAGCAAGGCCGAGCCGTTCAGCGGCGGCGAAGCGGCCGGCGAGCAGGCCGATCGCAGCGCTCTCGACATAGCCTTCGCAGCCGGTGATCTGGCCGGCGAAACGCAGGCCGGGCCGCGACTTCAGTTGCAGCGAAGCGTCGAGCAAGGTCGGCGAGTTGATGTAGGTGTTGCGGTGCAGGCCGCCGAGACGGGCGAAATCGGCGTTTTCGAGACCCGGTATAGTGCGGAAGATGCGCACCTGCTCGGCATGCTTCAACTTGGTCTGGAAACCGACCATGTTGTAGAGCGTGCCCAGCGCATTGTCCTGCCGCAACTGGACGACGGCATAGGCCTTTACCGTCGGATTGTGGGCATTGGTCAGCCCCATCGGCTTCATAGGCCCGTAGCGTAGCGTCTCGACACCGCGCTCGGCCATGATTTCGATCGGCAGGCAGCCGTCGAAATAGGGCGTGCCTTCCCATTGCTTGAATTCGGTTTTCTGGCCGTCGACCAGCGCTTGCACGAAGGCAAGGTACTGGTCCTTGTCCATCGGACAATTGATGTAGTCCTTGCCGGTGCCGCCTGGCCCGACCTTGTCGTAGCGCGACTGGAACCAGCAGGTATTCATGTCGATCGTGTCGAAATGGATGATCGGCGCAATGGCGTCGAAGAAGGCGAGCGCATCGGCGCCTGTCGCTTCCGCGATCGACTGGGCAAGCCCGGGGGCGGTCAACGGACCCGTGGCAACGATCGCCTGGTCCCAATCCGTCGGCGGCAGACCTGGCACTTCCTCGCGCCGGATGGTGATCAGCGGGTGTGCTTCGAGTTTTTTCGTCACGGCATCGGCGAATCCGTCGCGATCGACGGCCAGCGCGCCGCCGGCCGGCACCTGGTTGGCGTCGCCGGCGCTCATGATCAACGAGCCGGCCAGCCGCATTTCGGCGTGCAACAGGCCGACCGCGTTGTTGTCGGCGTCGTCGGAGCGGAAGGAATTGGAACAGACGAGCTCGGCCAGGCTATCGGTCTTGTGCGCATCGGTGCCACGAACGGGCCGCATTTCATGCAGGATGACGGGCACGCCGGCTTGCGCTGCCTGCCAGGCGGCTTCGGAACCGGCGAGGCCGCCGCCGATGATGTGGATTGGGTTTTTGCTCATGAGCGCCGGAATAATCGCTTGGTGCGGCGATTGCAATTGCCGTGCGCGGTGCGGGGCAAACAGCTGCTGATGGGAGCGCCTCCTGAAAACAACAACACCCGCCGGGGGAGGAGGTCCGGCGGGTGTCGTTTTTGGGGTCGACCTTCGGGAGGAGGTGAAGGCCGGCCATATTCGTCATCGCCGGGGAGGAGGTCGGCTTTGACGAAATTCCTTTCGCCATTTTTAGAAGGGGCGAAACCTCTGGAGCAAAATTCGTCTTGCCCCTGGGAAACAACGCCCGCCGCGGGAGGAGGTGCGGCGGGCGCCGTTTTTGTGGTCAACCCTTGGGAGGAGGTAAGGGGTGACCGTATTCGTCAAGGTCGGGGAGGAGGTCGACCCTGGCGAAATTCTGTCTAGATCGCCTGGCGGGCGATGATCTTGATTTCGTCGCGGACGATACCGAGATCATGCAGCTGGCGGTTCGAAAGGCGACCCAGCTCGGTAACCGTCTCGCGATAAACGCGCCAGTTACGATAGTTGCGGATCAGGTTCATTGTCGTTCTCTTTTTCAAAACTGGTTCGGACCATTCGCGGTCCGAAGAATTAGACCGCCTTGCGAGCGACGTAAGGAATGTCGCTGCGGCTGATGCCGAGGTCGGTCAGTTCACGGTTGCTCAGGCGGCTCAGCTCGGACACGGTGTCCCTGTAGCGGCGCCAGTTGCGGTAGTTGCGGATCAGGTTCATGGTAGTTCTCGTTTCGTCTTTCTTGCGGATCATTCCGTTTGTGTACGAACTATAAATAGGCGGACCCATATCGATTTAAAAGCGCTATGGCTGCATGGCAGCAATGCAAATTGTGCAATGCAGCATTAACGCGCGTTCACGGACCTGACACAAAGAAACCCGAATCGGAAAATGCCTTAGCGCCAACGGCTTGACCGGATCGGCTGCAAAAAAGACCAAACTGGGGGGAGAAGCAGCATGGCGAGCTATTCGTCGCGGGTCAGGGCGGATATCGCGCGCTGGCAGCAGGCCGGCATGATCGACGCCGCGACGGCCGATTCGCTGGCGCGCGATGTCGAGGCCAACGAGCGCAAGTCGCTGAGCTTCGGCTCGATCCTGGCTATGATGGCCGCCTTGCTGTTCGGCGCCGCCATCCTGATTTTCGTCGCCGCCAATTGGGACGCGATCCCGAGGCTGGCGCGCGTGGCGGCGCTGTTTGCCGTCATCCTTGGCGGCTATGTCGGCGGCGCGGTGCTGAAGGCCCGCGACCATGCGGCAATCGGGGAAGCGCTGTGGATCGTGGCGGCCGCGGCTTTCGGCGGCTCGATCGCGCTGATCGGCCAGATGTATCATCTCTCGGGCGACGAGGCCTCGGCTCTGGTGACCTGGGGAGCCGGCACGGCGCTGGCGGCGGTTGCGCTGCGATCGAACCCGCTGACGGTGGCTTCGGTCGGCATCGCCGATGCCTGGCTGTTCCTCAAAGGCTTCGACTATTACAGCCGCAGCGATTTTCCGCACGGCTTCGTCGTCATGGCGATCGTGCTGTTTGCCGTCTCGTTCTGGACCCGCAGCCAGGCGGCGCGCCACCTGATTATCCTGTCGGTGCTGTTCTATCTTATGCTGCTGGTCACCAACCACGACACGCTGCAGGTGGCGATCCCGCTGGTCGTCGCCTCGGCGCTGCTGTTCGCGGCCTCGGTCTTCGCGCCTGGCCCGGTCGACCGGGTCGTGCAACTCGGCGGCCGCTTGCCCTTGCACGCGCTGCTCGGCTTCCTCACCGGCCTCGCAATGATCCAGTTCGAACTCGCCGACGAGAGCACCTACAACAGCGGTTTTGCCCTCGCTTCGGCGATCGCGCTGGCCGGTGTTGTCGCCGCGATCGTGCTGGCAGGACGGGAGAGCCGTGGGCTACGCTGGCTTGCCTATCTCGGCTTCGCCTTCGAACTCGCCATCATCTATGTCGTGACCCTGCAATCGATGCTCGATACGGCCGGTTTCTTCCTGGCCGCCGCGGTGCTGCTCGGCATCCTCGCGATCGTCATCATCCGCGTGGAAAAACGCATGAAGGGCCCAGACGCCAAGGGAGCCACGGCATGATCACCGGGAAAAGGCTTGTCATCTCGGCGCTGGTGGTGGCGCTCGTCCAGATAGGCTTCCTGAGCTGGATCATCGCCGGCCGGGCGGCGATCCTGCGCAACGGCAAGGAAGTGCTGCTGAAGATCGAACCCGTCGATCCGCGCGACCTCCTGCGCGGCGACTATATTATCCTGGGCTACGAGATTTCACGCATACCGGTGAAAATGATCGCCAACATTCCGCCCGACAAATTTTCAAGCGACGATACGTCGATTGTGGTGCGCCTGAAGAAGGGCGCCGACGGCTATTGGCAGCCGACGGCCGCCTGGTTCGGCAAGGCGCCAACGATGGCAACCGCCGACGAGGCCGATATTCTAGGCCACATCGCCGAAGGCTGGGACCTTCGCGGCGAAGAGGCGACCATCGCGCCGGACTATGGCATCGAGCGCTTCTATCTGCCGGAAGGCGAGGGGATGGCGATCCAGAACGACATGCGGGTGCGGCCATTCGGCATCCGTCTTGCGCTTGCCGGCGACGGCACCGCACAGATCAAGGCGCTGGTCGACGGCGACAAGACGCTGTTCGAGGAACCACTCTACTAGGTCCCTTATTTCCGATGGTGTGAAGCATGCCAGTTAGCCTGTCGACGCGTGACGACATCAACCTCGACACTGTCTTCCGCGTCGCCTGGAAGAAGGACACGGTGGAGATCAGCGAGAAGGCCTTGCAGCGCATCGCCGAATGCCGCGCCTCGTTTCTGAAGCTGATCGAATCCGATCCGCCACCGGTCATCTATGGCGTCACAACCGCCATGGGGGAATTGGCAAGCCGAAAGCTCGAACCTGACGAGCGTGATCGCCATGCGCGCATCAAGGCGTTTGCCGCCGCCACCTCGTTCGGCGATCCCTTGCCGGATCGCGTGGTCAGGGCGATCGTGCTTGCCCGTCTGACAAACTTCATCGAGGGCAACGCCGCCACCACGCCGCGCATCGCGCTAGCCGTGGCCGCGATGCTCGACGGTGAGCCGATGCCTGTCGTGCCGGCCTCCGGCCAGGGCGGCGCCGGTGAGATCCTGGCGCTCTATCCCTTGTTTGCAGAACTTTCGACGCGCTTCGACCTCGAGGTCAAGGAACGCGGCTCGCTCATCAACGGCTCGCCCTGCGCCGCCGCTTTGGTGGCCGACGCAGCGCTCGCGGGGCGCCGCCGCATCCGCATGGCGCAAAAAGTGTTCGCGCTGTCGATCGAAGCGTTTCGCGCGCCGCTCGAGCACTATGACGCGGCGCTCGACACGCTCTGGGGCGATGAGCATGAGACGGCTGCCCTGCAGGGATTGCGGGAGTTTCTGGTTGGCGCCGGCGATGGGCGACGCAACTATCAGGCGCCGGTCAGCTACCGCATCGTGCCGCGCGTCCTCGGCCAGGCGCATCGTGCGCTGGCGACGGCCGAGCGGGCGGCCAATGTGTCGCTGGCCTCGGTATCGGACAATCCCGTCTACATCCCGCCCGACGATGCACATCGGCTCGGCCGCTGCATCTCGACCGGCGGCTATCACAATGCGATGGCAACGCCGGCGCTGGACGATCTGGCGGCGATATGGGCCGACATCTGCCTGCTCTGCGACCGCCACGCCTCGAAGCTTCTGAACGGCAAGGTGTCGCTGCTGCCGGATCTGCTGATGACCGGACGTCACTCAGCCGACAGCGATGGCCATGGCAATGTCGGCTATGTGCCGATGGCGATCACCGGTTATCTTGAGCAGGCCAAGCTGGCCGCACAGCGCACCTTCATTCCGGGCACGGAATCGGCTGGCGCGGGGCAGGACGACGTCGCCACGACGGCGTTCTTCGCATGGACCAAGGAAGCAACCGCCGGCCGCTGCGTCGATGCCGCCATGGCGATGCTGGCAATGATCGCCTCGCAGGCGCTGCACGTCACCGAACGGACGCCGCCGCCGACACTGCGTTCCTTCGTCGATCAAATCAGAGCTATCGTGCCGCCTGTCGGCGCCGATCGCGTGCTGGGGCCGGAGCTTGCCAGGTTGGCGGAATGGTTCACTGAGAAAGTGTTCGAGGCGTAGAGATGCCGACAAGCTGTAGCCGGTGAAATTGGTGCGCCTGAACGAACCTGCCGAGCTTCAGGTGGCCTGCCACCCGAAGCTCGAAGAGCGAAGGGTGGTGCGGACGACGGGAATCGAACCCGTACGATCAGAGATCGAGGGATTTTAAGTCCCTTGCGTCTACCAATTCCGCCACGTCCGCAGGCCAGCCCTTTTCAGACGCCAGACACAGGCCGTCAAGTCGTGTTGTTGAGCGTTCGCCGAACGTGCAAACAGACCGGGCGGCTTGATGATACTGGCGCGATCACGGAATTATCGGCGCGGCGGGTAGTGGTAGGATGCCTGTGTGGTGGATTTGATCCGCCAAGGCCGGCGCCTCTCAGGCCCAACCCATTCCCCCCGCCCACTGGGAGCGTCGGCCACCCTTCCATGAAGAGAGCCCCTCAAGTGGTCGCCTGGGCCGGCAGCGTCGCGATTGTGGGCCTGGTCAGAACTTGTAGCTCAAATTGATCCCGACCGTATTCAGCTTCACGTTCTGATCGCGATCGTTAAAGGGTTCTGCCACCTCGTAGTGCTCGGAGCCGAAATCATAGTAGCGATACTGCGCGCCGACGACGAACTTGTCGGTCAGCGCGTAGTCGACGCCGGCACCCACGGTCCAGCCGACATTCGTGCGCGTGCTGTCGAACGCCGGACCCGCGACTTGCGATGTTTCGATGCCGGCAAAGGCGACGCCGCCAATGCCGTAGACCAGCAGGCGGTCCATGGCGTAACCCGCCTTGGCGTTGACCGACCCGAACCACTTGATGTCGGTGCCGAATGTGCTTCCCAGCGCCGATACCGTCGTGCCGCCGACCGAGGAATAGTTGAGGTCCGCCTCGGCGCCGAGCACCGCCTGGTCGAATTGCCACAGGCCGGCGACGTGGCCGCCGACAAAACCGCCGTCAATGTCGGGCGCGATGGAAAATGGCGCACCTTCTGTCACCGATACATCGGATTGGCCCCAGCCATAGCCGGCCTGCAGACCAGCGTAATAGCCCGTCCAGTCGAATCCGGGCGCGGTCATTGGCACGTCGACCGCCGGGTCGGCTGCAAAAGCCGGCACGGCCAGAACGGCAAGGAAACCGGCACTAGCGACCATCAATCGACGCATCGAACTCCCCGAAATGACGGTTCAGAAAGATCCTCGTCAGAAGGATAACCGCATTCGCCGCAATCGCAATCCCCCTGTCGCCGTACAGAATCCTCTATTTGGCATCGATGAAGTCCAGCACAGCCTGGCTATATTCATCCGGCGCTTGCAGCATGGCGAAATGACTGGCGTTGGGCAGGACGATCAGCTTCGCACCTGGGATGGCGGAGGCGATATAGTCGGTGTGTTCGCGCTTGATCGCCTCATCGTGGTCGCCGGCAACGATCGCCGTCGGCGTGGTTATCTGGGCAAGCTGTTCCTTGCTCCACGCCGGCTCGCTCTCCCACATGTGGCTCATCTGCGCCACGAAGGCGTCATACTGGTCCGGTGTTTTCGACATCTTCTTGTAGTCGCGGCCGGAGCGGTCGATGTAGGCGGCAAAGGTCTTGTTGGTCATCACGCCCGGATCAAGGCCGTCGGTGGTTACGTTGGCGGCTTGCGCGAACAGCCTTGTCAGCCGCTCCGGATGATGCAGTGCGATGTCGATACCGATGATGCCGCCATCGCTCCAGCCGACAAGCGCGGTCTTGTCGATCTTCAGGTGGTCGAGCAGCGCCAGATAGTCCGATGCCATCAAGTCGTAGCCATAGGGCTGCTCGGTGCGGGTGGAGCGGCCGTGGCCACGGCTGTCGGCGACGATTACCTTGTGCGTCTTGGAAAGCGTGGCCACCTGGCTGGCCCAGATGTCGCCGTGGCCGAGGCCGCCGTGGATGAGCAGCACCGGATCGCCCGCGCCGAAAACGGCGTAGTACATCTGGATGCCGTTCACCGGCGCGTATCCGCTCTGATCGGGTTTGGGCATGGCCGCTGGTTCCGGCAAGGTCTGCCAACGCTCCTCGGCCACGGCAGAAGTGGTCGACGCTGCGAACAAGATAACGATGGCGAACGCTTTCCAAAAACGGGTCATGTCTTCCCTCATATGGTTCGGTTCGCGGTCAGCATCGCCTTCCAGCCGGATTAGTCAACAAGCTCGCCCTGACGCGGTATGTCGGACCGACGGCTCTGGCGGCGCCCGCCGACATTTGCGAGACTGGCGGCAACCGAGGAATCGCCAATGACGAAAGCAACGCCCGCAAAACCCAGACCGTGGACCGAGATGGCGACACATCTGGTCGATGTCGCCGTGGGGCGCAAACCCGCTGACCTGGTCGTGCGCAACGGCCGCTGGGTGAACGTTCATTCGGGCGAGATCATCGCCGGCACCGACATCGCCATTGCCGGCGGGCGCTTTGCCTATTGCGGGCCCAATGCCAGCCATGCAATCGGCCAGGGCACCAAGGTGGTCGATGCCGGCGGGCGTTATCTGGTGCCCGGCCTCTGCGACGCGCATATGCATGTCGAGAGCGGCATGGTGACGGTGACCGAGTTCTGCCGGGCCGTCATTCCGCACGGCACTACCTCGATGTTCATCGACCCGCATGAAATCGCCAATGTTCTGGGTCTGCCCGGCGTGCGGCTGATGCATGACGAAGCGGTCGCCATGCCCATCAACGTGCATGTGCAGATGCCGTCCTGCGTGCCTTCGGCGCCGGGGCTGGAACATGCCGGCGCCGAGCTGACGGTCGCCGATGTCGCGGAAGCGATGACCTGGGAGAACATTATCGGCCTGGGCGAAGTGATGAACTTTCCCGGCGTCGTCGCCAATGATCCGGTGATGTCGGGCGAGATCGCGGCGACGGTTCATGCAGGCAAGACGGTCGGCGGCCACTATGCCTCGCGCGATCTCGGCCTGCCGTTCCACGGCTACGTCGCCGGCGGCCCCGAGGACGATCATGAGGGCACGCGCGCCGAGGACGCCATCGCCCGCGTGCGCCAGGGCATGAAGGCGATGCTGCGGCTGGGCTCGGCCTGGTACGACGTTGCCTCGCAGATCAAGGCGGTGACGGAGAGCGGAATCGACCCGCGCAACTTCATCCTGTGCACCGACGACAGCCATTCCGGCACGCTGGTCCAGGAGGGCCATATGGACCGCGTGGTGCGCCACGCCATCCAACAGGGATTGAAGCCGGTGACGGCGATCCAGATGGCGACGCTCAACACCGCCCAGCATTTCAAACTGGAGCGCGAGATCGGCTCGATCGCGCCGGGCCGGCTGGCCGACCTGCTGATCGTCTCGGATCTCGCCGCAATGACCATCGACGAGGTCTATGCACGCGGCGTCAGGGTGGCCAAGGGCGGCAAGCTCGAAATCGACATTCCGGCCTATGATTACCCCCGGACGGCGAAGAACACCGTCAAGCTCGGCAAGAAGTTGAAGGGCGACGACTTCGATATCGCCGCCCCCAAGGGCGCCAACGAGGTTCGGGTGCGTGTCATCGGCGTCATCGAGAACCAGGCGCCGACGCGCGCGCTGGAGGCCGATCTGCCGGTCGAGGACGGGCTGGTCGCAATGGACCGCCGCAACGACATCTGCCAGATCGCGCTGGTCGAGCGTCACAGGGGCACGGGCGGCGTCACCAACGCCTTCGTTTCGGGCTTCGGCTATATGGGCGACTGCGCCATGGCGTCCAGCGTGGCGCATGACGCCCACCACATCATCTGCGTCGGCACCAACAAGCAGGACATGGCGCTGGCGGTAAACCGTCTGGGCGCGGTCGGTGGCGGCGTCGTGCTGTTCTCCAAGGGCAAGGAACTGGCGCTGGTCGAAATGCCGATCGCAGGCCTGATGTCGGACGAACGGGCGGAAATCGTCGCGGCCAAGGCCGAGAAGCTCACCGAGGCGATGCGCAAGATGGGCTGTTCGCTGAACAACGCCTACATGCAGCACTCGCTGCTGGCGCTGGTCGTCATTCCGGAGCTCAGGATCTCCGACGTCGGCCTGATCGATGTGACGACATTCCAGAAGGTCGATCTGTTCGTCTAGGATTGTTGATATTCAGGCCATGCCGGCCTGCAACTAGCGATTTTCTGCGCTTCCGGTGCTCACGTACTTAAGTACGCTCCGCTCCGGTTCTCGAAAACCACCACTTTCGGCTCGGCCTGACCCGAATCTCAACAATCCTAGGGCCAATGCCGCCCGCTGGCTCACCCGCCGGTGGCGATGGTCAGCACCTTGAACGGCGTGGTGATGACGATCTCTGCGACCGAGCCGACGGCCTTGCCAAGGCCCTGGCCGAGATTGTTGAGCTGTGTCGGGTCGGGTTCGTCCGAGGCGAGGCCCGCCGGCGCCCGCAGCCGGTCGCCGAGCAGTTGCACCAGCATCGGGTTGTCGGCGAATTTGGCGTGGTTGAGGCGGTCGCCGCCCTTGGCCTGGGAAAGATCGACCACCGACACGCCATAGCTGGCGAGGTCTGCAGCGTTGCCGTAGTCGCCGACGCGCGGCTTGTCGCCCGAGATCAGGGACGAGAGCTTGAGAGCCCGGTCATCCGCAGAGAGCAGGATGGCGAACGGCTTGTCGGGTTTGCCGTAGCGGATCATCTGCTTCTTGAAGACGTCGACATCGATGTCGGGCGAGGCCAGGATGACATAGCCGAGCTTGCCGCCGAGATCCCGGTCGCCGGTGATGGCAAGCTGGCGCAGCGCCTCCATGGTCACCCAGGTTCCCATCGAATGGGCGATGATGTCGATGCTCTTGACCTTGGTCTTGGCCAGCATCCTGAGCGTCGCCTCGAGGTCGTCGCGCGCTGCGTTGGCGCTTTCCTTGTCGTAGATGTAACCCGTGGTCTTGCCGCTCGAAGCCCAGGAGAACAGGACCGGGGTGCCGGGATATTTGGTGTCGTGGGCGATCTGCGTCAGCCGGTAGATGCCGTCGTCAAAACCGTTGTTGAAGCCGTGCACGAAAACCAGCGCACGGTCGCCGCGCATGGAAATGTCGGCGCCGACCGCTTTGGCGAACTGGGGCGCGCCCTCATAGAAAGTGACGTCCTTGGCGGTAAAATCCTTGGCAGGATTGCTGTTTGCCGATCCCTTGGCCCGCTCGATGGCGCCGACCTGATGGCTTTTGGGAACGGTGACGTCGACACGGGCAAAGCTGGTGGTCAGCGAGCGATCGCCGTCGTAAACCTGTCGCGGCTCTTTTGTTGCCCTCTGGCGGGTGGTGGCGACGAAGATTTCATGCGTGGCCGCGATGTCGGATGCGGGCACCGAGACCGTCGTCCTGTTGAGCAGGTCGTGCGTTTTTCCGCCAGCGCAGCCGGTGACAGCGAGCGCCAATGCAACGACGAGGTAGCTCTTCGAACGCACGGTCACACGCAGGCTCCCGCCAAAGGGGACGTCAAACGCGTGACGTCGCTGGCTATTCCGATAAGGCCAGAGACCGGCGCGGTCCAGTTCAAAGTGAATCCATACGTCCGCGATGCCGGGCAGGCATGGCCGCGAGACCGCACCTATTGGCCAAGCAGGCTGATGCGGTCGGTGACATCACGGTCGCTGGCAAAGCCGTCATCCTCGCGCAGCCGCTGGCCGATCATCTTCACCAGCGTCGGATTGTCGGCGAACTTCGTATGGTTGAAGCTGTCCGATCCCTTGACCTTGGACAGGTCGACGACCGTCACGCCATAAGAGGCAAGATCGGCGGCATCCTTGTAGTCGCCGACACGCGGCCGTGAACCGGCGATCAGGCCGGAGAGCCGCAGCGCGCGGTCGTCGTCCGATAACAGCAGGATGAACGGCTTGTCGGGCTTGCCATAGCGCCGCATCTGGCTCTTGAACACGTCGACATCGATGTCGGGCGAGGCCAGCACCACGTCGCCGAGCTTACCGCCGAGATCGCGATCGCCGGTGATGGCCATCTGGCGCAGCGTTTCCATGGTGACCCAGGTTCCGAGCGAATGTGCGACGATGTCGATGCGCCGCGCGCCGGACTGCTCCAGCATCCTGAGCGTCACCTCCAACTGGTCGCGGGCAGCGCTGGCGCTTTCCTTGTCATAGACATAGTCGGTGGTCCTGGCGCCCGATGCCCAGGAAAACAGCACTGGCGTGCCGGGATAGCCGGAATCATGGACGATCTGGGTCAGGCGATAGACGGCGGCATCGAAGCCGGTGTTGTAGCCATGCACGAAGACCATGACGCGGCCGCCGCGCGCCGCGATGTCGGCGTTGAGCGCGCTGGAGAATTTCGGCTGCGTGTCGTAGCCGACGACCTCGGAAGCCATGAAATATTTGGCCGGGTCGTCCGACTTGCCGCGCGAGCGGCGCTCGATCTGGCCGGTCTTGTGAAGCCCCGGAACGGTGACGTTGACGCGGGCATAGTTCAGCGTCGCCGACCGTTCGCCGTCGAAAACCTTGTTGGGATCGTCGGATTTCTTGCGCGTCGTGGCGATGAAGATCGAGTGGTTGCCGGCGATCTCCGTCACCGGCGCCGACACCATGGCGCTGCCAAGCAATTCCTGTGTTTGCTGGCCGGCGCAGCCGGCGACGAACAAGGCCAGGACAACGGTAAAAATCTTCTTCAAAGGCACGCCTGAATTTCCAACTCCGGCCGAAAGGCCTGTCTATCCTCACGATACCTCCCGGACAGGCAGAGTGCGGCAGAACTAAGTCCTGTCGAGTCGAAATGTGATCGGCGCCCCGCTGCGGCCATCGCAGTGTTGCGCGAAAGCCAAAATGGCGGGAAACGGCTGCGTGATGTGCGCAATGAGCGGCGTCGCCGCCGGCCCTCCAATCCCCGCAGAGATAGCGATTTCATACCGCCCGATGCGAGGGGGTATGAGAATGCACCCGCAAGTAGCTGAAAATATTTCGCAAAATTTCCGCCCGGAAGGACGTAAATGATGGACGATGGCGCTGGGGAGCCGGATATGTGATAGGCGGGCTCGCGCCGCACCTGGTCATGGCGCTCAACAACCGAACGTTCGCGACCCGATTAATGATAGAGATCCGCGGACAGCATGCAACGCAAGGTGATTTTCCCCAGGGGTGGTTTCCGATGAACAGTTTCTCTTCCCGCGTTGCTGCCGCTGCCGCCGCGATCCGCCAGATCTTCCCTGAAACGCCGCTACAGGAAAACGACTATCTGTCGAAAAAGACCGGTGCGCGGGTGCTGTTGAAGCGCGAGGATCTGTCGCCGGTCCGCTCCTACAAGATCCGCGGCGCCTTCAATTTCTTCCGCAAGACACTGGCGGCCGGCAACGAGGCCGAACTGTTCGTCTGCGCGTCCGCCGGCAACCACGCGCAGGGCTTTGCTTTCGTCTGCCGCCATTTCGGCAGGCGAGGCGTCGTGTTCATGCCGGTGACGACGCCGCAGCAGAAGATCGACAAGACCAGGCTGTTCGGCGGCGATTTCATCGAGATCAGACTGGTCGGCGATTTCTTCGACGATTGCTATCGCGCTGCCCTGGAATTCACCGACAGTTCCGGCGCCCATATGGTGCCGCCTTTCGATCACAAGGACATCATCGAGGGCCAGGCAACCGTCGCCTACGAGATCGCGGACCAGATGCCGGGCGCCCGCATGCCCGATATCGTCATGCTGCCGGTCGGCGGTGGCGGACTTGCCGCGGGCGTCACCCACTATTTCGCCGATCAGGGCAGGGAAGCACGCTTCGTCTTCTGCGAACCGGCAGGCGCGCCGAGCCTGCGCGAGAGCCTCGCGGCGGGGAAACGGCTCAAGCTCGCCAAGGTCGATAATTTCGTCGATGGCGCCGCGGTGGCCGAGATCGGCCGCGAGCCGTTGCGTCATCTCAAGGATTTTCCGGCCGACACGGTGCGGCTAATCCCGGAAAATAGGCTCTGCGCCACCATGATCGAGATGCTCAACGTCGAAGGCGTCGTGCTGGAGCCGGCTGGCGCGTTGGCGATCGATGCGCTCAAGGATTTCTCCAAGAAGGAGATCAGGGGCAAGACAATCGTCGCCGTGGTTTCGGGCGGCAATTTCGATTTCGAGCGGCTTCCGGACGTCAAGGAACGGGCGTTGCGCTTCGAGGGTTTGAAGAAATACTTCATCATCCGTTTTCCGCAGCGGCCGGGCGCGCTGCGCGATTTCCTCGAACTGCTCGGACCCGACGACGACATCGCCCGTTTCGAATATCTGAAGAAATCGGCGCGCAATTTTGGTTCGGTGCTGATCGGCATCGAAACCAGGGACCGTCGCAATTTCGATCTGCTCAAGGCGAAGTTCGAGGCCGAGGGCGTCCAGTATCAGGACATCACCGACAACGAGACACTGGCCGGGTTCATCATATGAGCGATCGAATGATTGATCCGGGAAAAGTCTTCGTCGCGCTGTTTTCGGGCATCAATGTCGGCGGCAACCGCATCGTCAAGATGGCGGAGCTGCGGTCGTTCTTCGAGGGCCTCGGCTTTTCCGACGTCGCCACCTACGTGCAGAGCGGCAATGCCGTGTTCCGGGCGAAGAAAGGCGACGCGGCGGCACTGGCGAACCTGCTCGAAGCAGCCTTCGAGACGAAATGGGGGTTCCATTCGCGCATCGTGGTGCGCGATCTCTCCTGGTTCGAGAAGCTGGTGCGCGAAAATCCCTATCCGGAAATTGCCGCGGACCACACGAAGCT
Organism: Mesorhizobium sp. M7A.F.Ca.US.005.03.1.1; assembly: GCF_003997975.1. NCBI lineage: Bacteria > Pseudomonadati > Pseudomonadota > Alphaproteobacteria > Hyphomicrobiales > Phyllobacteriaceae > Mesorhizobium > Mesorhizobium sp. M7A.F.Ca.US.005.03.1.1. The sequence goes on along the minus strand of NZ_RZRO01000096.1, from coordinate 8,742 downwards.
GCACGCCTATGTGCTGGAACGCGAGCCGACCGCCGATGAGGTGGCGCGGCTGACCGAAAAGTGCACCGGCCCCGAACGCTTCGCGATCAAGGGCGATGTGCTCTACCTCAGCGCACCGAATGGGCTGGGCAAATCGGTGTTTGCCGGGCTGATCCCGCGCACGCTGAAAGTGCCGGGTACCGCGCGCAATTGGCGCTCGGTGCAGGCGCTGCTGGAGATGGCCGCACACGCCGGTGAGAAGTAGTTGGCCGGCTAGGCGGAAGTTGGTTTCCAGTCGAAGGTCAGTTCTTCGCGGAAAGCAAAGCGCTTGATGTGATCGGCGACAACGCTTTCCAGGCGCTCGATCGATCCTGCTTCGTCAGTCGACACCGTGACATGCAGCGCTGCGGCATCGGCAGCCATGACGGTACGGCCCATTGAGAGATCGATGGTGCCATGGGTGGGATCGAACTCGACCGGGAATTTGTGTGCCCAGTGCTTGCACAACTGCTGCAGGTAGCGGCTGGCATGTTCGGTGGCGACGTCGGCATGGCTGGTCGGCATGAATTCTCCTGGGCAAGCGCCTTTTGCATGGCTGGGCGCCGGCCCAAGCCTGGCGCCTCAGCCAGACAGATAGGCGCCGCCCCTGAAAAACCAAACGGTAGCGGGGCCGTCAGCCTGGCATTGTCCGCTCAAGACAGCGTGATCGGCTACCAGCTTCCGGTGTTCGCCATCGAAGCCCAAGGCTCGGCCTTGGCCTTGGCCGGGCCTTTCTGCAAAAGCTCGATCGAGATGCCGTCCGGCGACTTGACGAAAGCCATGTTGCCGTCGCGCGGCGGCCGGTTGATGGTGACGCCATTGTCCATCAGATGCTGGCAGGTGGCGTAGATGTCGTCGACCTCATAAGCGAGGTGGCCGAAATTGCGCCCGCCCTTGTAGTCTTCGGGATCCCAATTGTAGGTCAGTTCGACCAGCGGTGCCTTTTCATTGATGCCGCTCTCCTCGTCTTCCGGTGCGGCGAGGAAGATCAGCGTGAAGCGGCCCTGCTCGTTTTCGTAGCGGCGCACTTCCTTGAGGCCGAGCTTATTGCAGTAGAAGTCGAGCGAGGCATCGACGTCGGCGACACGGATCATGGTGTGCAGATAGCGCATGTGATTTCCTCGATAAATTGCGTTGCGGCGCAACATAGGGTCGGCCCTGTCAAAGGGCAATCGTGCGGCGGTGCGCAATGCCGGCAAAGAACAAATCCGGTATTGCCCCAATGAACCGTGAAAAAAGGCACGGCAGGTCTTGCACACACCGGAAGCCGCAGTGTTAATCTGTTGGCAAGAATCAGTTGCGGTGTTCTTGAAAAGAGGGGGCATTCTTATGGGGGAAAAGGCCTCTTTCATGGGGCGGGACGGAACCCTTGGCGACGCATTGCAGCGTGACGAAGGCGGCGACGCTTCTGATCTGCTCGAAGTAGCCGGCGCCATCAAGTGGTTCGATGTGGCCAAGGGTTATGGTTTCATCCTCCCGGATGACGGCATCTCGGGCGACATCCTCCTCCATGTGACATGTCTTCGAAGAGACGGCTTTCAGACGGCCCTGGAAGGCGCGCGTGTGGTCTGCCTCGTCAAGCATGGCGAGCGCGGATTGCAGGCCTTCCGTGTGCTCTCCATGGATGTCACCACCGCGGTCCACCCGGCCGAGATGCAGGAGCAGCGCACCCATGTCGCGGTGACGCCGGAGAGCGGTCTCGAACGCGCCTTGGTGAAATGGTTCAACCGCACCAAGGGGTTTGGTTTTCTCACCCGCGGCGAGGGTACCGAGGATATCTTCGTCCATATGGAGACCTTGCGCCGTTACGGTATCACCGAGCTTCGGCCCGGACAGGTCGTGCTGGTTCGTTTCGGGCGCGGCGACAAAGGCCTTATGGCCGCCGAAATTCACCCCGATATGGGGACCTTGCCGGTCTCGCACTAAGGCGTTTCCGGCCGAGGATCTCGAATGGCTTACAGGAACTGGCTGACCGCGGGCGCGATGTGCGCGATTGCCTTCATCGCCGCCGCCGGTGGTTACTTCTATTCCGAAAAGCCGACCTCGGCGGACAGCCGGGCAATGATCCTTCCGGCCGATCCGGCGCCATTGGTCGTGGTGACGAAAGGCGGTGATCGCTCTTTCTCCATCGAAGTCGCCGACACCGCCGCGGAGCGCGAGGCTGGCTTGATGTATCGCCAGGATATGGCGGACAACCACGGCATGCTGTTCGTCTTCGAGGTCCAGCAGCAGGTTGGCTTCTGGATGCACAACACCCCGATGCCGCTTGATCTGATTTTTGTCGGCCAGGATGGCAAGATCCGGGCGGTCAAGCACGGCGAGCCGCAATCAGACGCCGTCATTTCGCCTGGTGTACCGGTGCGTTTCGTGCTTGAGCTCAAGGCAGGCACTGCCGCCAGGAACGGCATCGAGTATGGCGACCTTTTGCGCCATCCGGCGGTGGGCACGGTGTCCGGCCCCGGCATGCCACCAGCCGACAATGGCGATGCACCCAATGGCGGTGGCGGTTGAGCACACAGGCGGGATCGCAGATGCAGTCTTTCACCCATGACGGCTTCGACCTTGCCTTCCTCGACCGCCAGCCGGAATCGGGCGAGGGCGATCCGGTGCTGATGATCCACGGCTTCGCTTCGAGCCACTATGTCAACTGGGTGTCGCCCGGCTGGTTCAAGACGCTGAACGATGCCGGTTACCGCGCCATCGCCTTTGACAATCGCGGCCACGGCGCGTCGTCCAAGAGCTATGATGAGGCGGACTATACGCCGGTCAAGATGGCCTCCGATGCCACTGCCTTGCTCGACCATCTCGGCATCGAGCGCGCCCACGTCATGGGTTATTCGATGGGCGCGCGCATCGCGGCGTTCATGGCGCTGTCCGATCCGGACAAGGTGGCGACGCTGGTCTTCGGCGGCCTCGGCATCGGCATGATCGACGGTGTCGGCGATTGGGATCCGATTGCCGACGCGCTGCTTGCCGAAGATCCGGCCGCGACCAGCCATCCGCGCGGCCGGTCGTTTCGCGCCTTCGCCGACCAGACCCGCAGCGATCGCCGTGCCTTGGCGGCTTGCATCGCCAAATCGCGCGAATTGCTGAGCGAGCAGGATGTTGCCCGCATCGCCCAGCCGACGCTGGTCGCCGTCGGAACCACCGACGACATAGGCGGCTCGCCCGATGAGCTTGCAGCGTTGATGCCGAACGCCAGCGCTTTTCATATCGAGGGCCGGGACCATATGCTGGCCGTCGGGGACAAGACCTTCAAGCAGCGCGTGCTGGAGTTCTATGCCGAAAATCCGCTCTGAGCGGAGGGCCAGGGCAGCGAGAAGCAGTGCCGTAGTCGGGGACGAGGCTGCTTGGCATCGTGATAGGCGCTTATCCTGATTGTCCTTAGCCGTTTGCAAGGGCCGCCAGCGATCGCGCGATGTTTTCCCGGGCCTGCGGTTCGAAGCGCTGGCGAAACTCTTGCGTGTGGAAGATATGCGGGCGGGCGAGGAAACTCTTCAAGACCGCACTGCGTCCGGCTCGCCACATCGGCTCCTCCACCCAGTGGTACTCGCGCCGCACGGCGCGCTCATAGGCGTCGAAGGCGTCCGGTGCGGCACCCAGGATCGACAGGTCCATATCCAGGAAAAGACTTGCGTCCCGTGTGGCCGTCGCGTCGTCGAACGGCGGCACCTGGTGCGTGGCGGTGGCGACGATCATTGCCGAGATGCGGTTGATACGTGAAGGATCTGCGCGGCCCGCCAGCTTTTTTTCGGCAAGGGCGGCACTTTGCGCCTCATTGTCCTTGGCCTTGCTGTCATAGACGGCATCGTGGAACCAGATCGCCGCTTCGATCGCCTCGGGATCGGCCAGCAACCTTCGATAGTCGCCAGCCAGCGCCAGCATCGCCTCGATATGGGCAAGGTTGTGGTAGTGGCGGCCCTGTGCCCGGTAGAGCCCTGAGAGCTCGCTTTTCAGCGCGTCGTCGATCAAGGGTTCGTTTTCCATGGCTGCTTGAATTCCCGCGAACCAAATCCATTTGACAAAGCACTAAGGAAAATTGAGTTCAATCGTGCTATGATCTGGCTTATATGTGCGGCCAGGCAACAGGCAAGCACAACAGGCAGGCCAGGCAGGACGCAGGACGAGACGGCGATGAACAGCATCAGCATTTCCCGACACAGCGCATTGAAGCCGGTCGATCCGATCTGGCGTTCGATCCGGGACGAGGCCATGGAGGCTGTCAACCGCGACCCGCTGCTCGCTGCATTTCTCTATTCGACCATCCTCAACCAGGACAGCCTGGAAGAAGCAGTCATTCATCGGCTGGCCGAGCGGCTGGCGCACCAGGACATCGGCTCCGATCTCATCCGCCAGACCTTCAAGTCCATGCTGGCCGACGACAAGGAGTGGCCGACGACGGTACGTGTCGACATCCAGGCCTATTACGATCGCGATCCTGCCTGCGACCGCTTCATCATGCCGGTGCTCTATTTCAAGGGGTTCCACGCCATCCAGACCCATCGGCTGGCGCATTGGCTGTGGAACCAGGGGCGCAAGGATTTCGCGCTCTATCTGCAGAGCCGCTCGTCCTCGGTCTTCCAGACCGACATCAACCCGGCCGCCCGCATCGGCAAGGGCATCTTCATCGACCACGCAACCGGCCTCGTGGTCGGCGAGACCGCGGTCATCGAGGATGACGTGTCGATCCTGCATGGCGTGACGCTGGGCGGCACCGGCAAGGCCGGCGGCGACCGCCACCCCAAGATCCGCTACGGCGTGCTGATCGGCGCCGGCGCCAAGATCCTCGGCAACATCGAAATCGGCCATTGCTCGAAGATCGCGGCAGGCTCGGTGGTGCTGTCGCCCGTACCTCACAACAAGACGGTTGCCGGCGTGCCGGCCCGCGTCGTCGGCGAGACCGGCTGCGATCAGCCGTCGCGCCAGATGGACCAGCTTTTGCCGTCGCAGACGATGGATCAGGTCGTCAGTTTCGACATCTGACCGTCATATGTCCGCTGCCTGAGGCCGTGGGCAGACATGGGCGATTGTTCTCGCCCAAGGTCTTTTGAGATTCAGGTCAGGCCGAGCCGAAAATGGTGGGTTCCGAGAACCGGAGCGGAGCGTACGTTTGGGTACGTGAGCACAGTTCTACCGCGACGCGGTAGAACGGGGAAGCGCAGGAAACCGCCATTTGCAGGCCGGCCTCACGTGAATATCAACAGACCTTAATCAGGCCGCTTGCCTTTACATCGCCATTGTCGACGTGCCAGAAGCGCGTTCGAACGAGCAAGCCCGATGATCGGAGAAGACTGTTGAAGCCGGACGAAATCAGAAAGCTGGACGCCTATTTCAAGCGCGTCTTCCAAAACCCCAAGCTTGAGGTCAAGGCGCGGCCGCGCAAGGACGATTCGGCCGAGGTCTATGTCGGCGACGAATTCCTCGGCATCGTCTTCAAGGACGAGGACGACGGCGACTACAATTTTTCGATGGCGATTCTCGACATCGATCTGGCCTGAGCCAGCAAATCTTGCGGTCGGCCGGCTCATGCGGCCGGCCAGCCGGTTCCCTTGAAGCGTTCTTAACGTCCCGCCTTCAGAACGCGCCCGGCTTCGGTGGCGATTGCCGCGTCGAGCGCCTGCCAATCGCCCAGAAACTCCCTTGGGAAGCGATAGGTGAGGCTGAGTTCGTCGCCGACCTGGATGTCGCGCTCGCAAGGCGCCAGCGATTGGTCGGCACTCGGCCCGCTCAGGCAACGGGCCACGAACGGCTCCTTGCCGGGGCGATTGCCGACAACCAGCACCTCGTTCAGATAGCCTGATTTCTCGTTGAAACCATAAATCATCGTGCCGCCAGGCCCGGCAGTGCCGGGTCGGGTGATCAGCGCGCTGTAGATCGGCGCGAAGCGGCCGCTCATGTCACGCGACATCATCTGCTGTTCGAAGGACAGGAAGACGATGCTTTTGGCTGTTCCCGTATGGTTGAAATCATCCCGCGCGGCCTCGCTGTAGCCGTCCATCTGGGGATAGCGCAGATAGAGGTCGAGCCGCGAGGCGATGCCGTCGCGCCGGGCCTGGGCGAAACGGATGGCATTGGCCGGGACCGTGATGACATTGTTGCCGATCACCACCTGGTGGGCCGTTGCGTCGTCGGTGTATCCGGCCATGGCGATCGAATGGCCGAACCATTTGCCGGCAAGGCTGATCGCCACCGACAACAGGGCGAGCGCCGCGAACCCGTAGAGCACCCGCTTCATCAGCGTGGAATCGACCACGGTGAGTTCGTTGGCGAGCGCTGCCTGCTTCATCTCAGTCCTCGGATCTCGGGCCGCCCGTCCGCCTCCAGTGTCCCCGGGCGGCACACATCGCACGGCATGGCTCTTGCAGCCTGCATGGAACGACTGTGCAATTTCATGGTAAACGGAAAGTTAAGATGGGACCGCTGGAACTCACACTCTTTGCTTTTGCCGTCGGGTTGACGGCCTGCGGGCTGGCCGGATCGGCCATGGAACTGGTGTCGGGCCGCAAGGTCGCCTTCACCGAACCCTATGTGTCGCCGTCACATGTCTTGCGCTCGCTGCTCGCCACGGCCTGTGCGGGACCGTTCATGCTGGTCAACGACGCCATCGATGCCCGGCGTCAGCGCCGCATTTCAACGTTGGCGCTGATGTCCTGCGGCTGCACGGCAATTGCGTGGACCTTGGCGCTGGGCGTCGTCGTGCTTGCCATTGCCTCATGGTCGGTCCGTCTCCTAGGGTCCGAGCTGCCAGGCTGAGACGATTCGGAGACCAGAAATGCCGCTTTATGCGATCGATGGAACAGAGCCCAGCTTCGCCGATGCGGACTCGAACTGGATCGCGCCCGATGCGACGCTGATCGGCGACGTCAGGGTCGGACGCAATGCCGGCTTCTGGTTCGGCGCCGTCATCCGCGGCGACAATGAGCCCATCGTCATCGGTGCCGACACCAACGTGCAGGAACATACGGTCATGCACACCGATCCCGGTTTTCCGCTGACGATCGGCGAAGGCTGCACGATCGGCCACCGCGCCTTGCTGCATGGCTGCACGATCGGCGACAACAGCCTGATCGGCATGGGCGCCATCGTGCTGAACGGCGCGAAAATCGGCAGGAATTGCCTGGTCGGCGCCGGTGCGCTGGTTACCGAGGGCAAGGAATTCCCGGACAATTCGCTGATCGTCGGCTCGCCCGCCAAGGCGATCAGGGTGCTGGACGACGCGGCCGTGGCAAGGTTGCGCGGCTCGGCGGCGCATTATGTCGCCAACGGCAAGCGCTTCAAGGCGGGGTTGAAGAAGGTTTGAGGCTAGCCTGGCATTTGCTGGTTTCTTAGCGCCTCAACTCACTGTCCGTCAGTTGCGCCCAGCCATCGCATCGCGCAGCAAGGAAGCACCGCCTTCAAAGCCGGCAATCTCGGCTTCCTTGATCGCGGTCCTGTAGTCATCGATGCGGGTTTCGAGCGCCGGGTCGGCGCCCGCCGCCAAAAGCAGGCGGATCGCATCGACACTGCGGATGGCCACCGAATAGTGCAGCGGAGTCCAGTCGTTGACGCCCCGCATGTTGGGGTCGGCGCCAGCTTCGATCAGCACCCGCACGATGTCCAGCCTATTGGCGCGATCGGTGGACAGCGCCGCAATGATGGACGGAAACCCGCCATGATCCTGATAATTCGGATCCGAGCCCGCCTCCAGCAAGATCGAGATGAAGCTGACGGGGCTCCAATAGATCGCATATTCCAGCGGATGCCCAAGGCCGAACTCAAACGGCATGCGCTCGTCGAACCATCGGGAAGAGCCGCCCAAGGCTAGACCGAGGCCGTCGAAGTCGCCGGCCTTGAAGGCATCGTCGATCGCCTTGAAGAGGCGATGACGCTCGCATCGATCTTCCGGGATTTCCAACATCGCCGTGTTCCAGAAGGCGGAAACCAACGGCCTATATTGCCCCGATCCCCTGCGCGTGGAAAGGCGGTCGTCCGATGCGTCCAGTAGGTCGACGATGCGCATACCATTTCACTGATATAAGTCATCGCTGAATAATAATCTGCATCGCGGAGGTAGCTTTCCGGCATGCCATTCCAGCTCAGTGAGCAAACGCAGCAAATTCTTTCGCTAATTTGCATTCTGTTAGCTGGCGTCTTCATTGGTATGGCCTTGGAACGTCTCCTATCGAGGAAACGGAGGCAGGCATGGAGGGAGAGCAATAGCAGGCGCTGGGCGAGAGAGCGCAGAGGGGGCGACATTCTTAGCGGCCTATGGGTTGCCCCGAAGCCTGTTTCCGCGCCACCGAAACCGACTGATCCTGCTGACCAGTTGCGGATCGTCATGGGTGCGAGCTTCACTATTCAACCGCTCCTCAACAGGAGTGAAGTGCGCGTCTTCAAGGAACTTGATCGCATGGTGATCAGCTGCAATCCGGGATGGCAGGTGATGGCCCAAGTGTCACTGGGCGAAATTTTGCGCAGCGCGAACGCTGACGCCTACAGCTGCATCAACTCGAAACGAGTGGACCTTCTTCTTGTGGACGAGACTTGTCTGCCTCGACATGCGCTCGAATACCAAGGCCATGCGCATCACCAAGGCACAGCAGCAGCACGTGATGCGGTCAAAAAGGAAGCGCTGCGACGTGCTGGCATCAGTTACCATGAGATCGTCGGCGGTCACACGACACCTTCGGAACTCAGGCGACTGGTTGAGAGGCTGGTGACAAGCCCACCGCACCGCAATAGCTG
>NZ_RZRO01000095.1:0-25732 GCF_003997975.1 Mesorhizobium sp. M7A.F.Ca.US.005.03.1.1 | reverse complement strand
GCAGCAAGCTTTGTGCAGCTGTCCTGGCCGCACTTGACTTACGGCAGCGGCTTCTGATCACTTTTATACCCCGAGACCACGTAAGCGGAGAAGGCCGCACGATGCTGCTGCACCTCCTCGATACAGCCACGCAAGCTTCGAATGCACATTGCCGGCAGCCCTTCTACTCGTTCGCAAGCGACCGCCGCGGTACTGTCGCACGCTCGATCGCGACGACCGTCCCTTATTCGACTTCGCTGCCGATATTGCACAGGACGGGGGCCTGGCACATCGCCAGGAACCTTTGCCACCGCGAAGCCAATTCGGCGGAACTGGATTACAGGACGTTGACGGTGGCGTGGCCCGGCGCCGGAACGCTTCGTTCCAAGGCGGCTACGCCGCGCCGAGCACGGGCTCTCGTGGCGCAAACAACTGCAAGTGCGATGAAGAAGAGGATGCCTGGATCAGCGCTGCCACCCGACACCGACATTGCAATTATGCTTGCAAGGGCAGCATTCCTGACGCTCGTCACGATTGCATCTGTCTCTGCATCCACCCGTTCCCGAACCGCGCCCAGGCCTCTGGTCACGACATAGAGCAGGGCCACTATCATCAGCGATCCAAACAGACCCAACTGCGACAGGACAGCGATCGGCCAACTCGATGCCCTTGAACTGCCGAAACCAACGCCCAGTCCGCTCGTATCGAGAAACGACTGCAGGCTCTTTACATTCCAATAAGTGCGCTCATGGCCTGACCCGGAATCCGCTTTGTTAATGATGGTGCTGTTGATCAGTCTGACGAACGGGTCCAACGCCTCGGCTTTGTAAAGACTAATGCCCAGTACGGCGGTCCCGCCCACCACCATGAGAGCTATTATCAGTATCTCTTCGCGCGCAACTTTTCCCCTGATGACCGACTGTAGCATGGACAACGCAACGGGGATGCATAGCAGTGTCAGCCCGACGTAAGCCGTCGATGAAGTCGACAGAATGGACAAGAAGAGCAGGATTCCGGCCAGCCATTTCGCAAGCGGTGATTTGGTCTTTCTCCAGTAGCTGTAGCAGAATGCCAGGCAGGCGAGAGAAACGCTGGCGAACGAAGAGGCCTCCGAAAAAGGCCCGGTGATCCGCACAAAGCCTGCCTCGACCGCGTTCGATATAATCGCGTAGTTGGCGGTTCTGATCGGGGCCAGAAAGTCTCCCGCCCCCGCGGTCTTGCCAATGAAATCGATCAGCCCCATTCCCGCGTGCAGGCCGCACCACAAAAAGAAGCCGCGCCTGATTTGATCGATCCGGTTGGAGTGCAGCAGCAGGGCGCAAAGTGCTATCGCGGCGAGGCCACCAAGAATAAAGTAGCCCGTCTGCGAAATGTTGGCTGAAACGGGCGCCAATGAATCTTCTACGACTGTTCCACGGTTCTTGGACTGCACGAATACGGTCGTCTGTCCCGCAAAGAACCTCGGAAACAGCCATGATCCGATGATTGCGTAAAGCATAAGGCTTGTAAGGACCCAGATCGACCCGATGCTTCCGAACACGAATCCAAGATCAAACCAGATACGCCGTCTCGCGGCGACGGCCGTGACGAGCAGGCCCGCGAATAAGGTGTAGATCAAGGGGGATGAGCCACCCAGAAAGCTCAGGGTCATCACGGCCGTCGCACCGAAAGCCTGGGAAGCGATCAAGCCAATGATCAGCATTCCCCTTGAATAGTACGCAACAAGCAAAATAGCCGCGCATACTAGCAGTCCCGGCAAAGACACCTGCATGCCGATCGAGTTCCCGGTGAGCGGATACAGCAAGCTGTCCGATGGCCAATCTTTCGGCAGGTGAGTATCCCCCGCAAGAGAGTCAAAGGGGGTAGCCTTCACCCGCGAAGGGAGGTAGCGGACGCGCTCGTCTCCATCGCCCTTGCCCTTGATGGTGAAGGCAGTGGCCGGCGCAAAATGCGATCCTGGGCTGAATGGCCGCATCTATGTCGGCACTAAGAAATGCGCGTGACGGACCGAAGGCTGGCAACGGGCGGGTTGTCTAGAATCCACCATAAGGAGGAGAGGCGATATGACACCCACGATGTATATCGCATGTTCGGACCCAAGCAGGGTCAGGCAATTCAAGGAAATCTACGAGTGCGCCACTGTGAAAGCCAAGTACCCTGACAGCCATATTGCCAGCAAAGCTGTCGAAAGACTGATCGACGCGCTGGAAGCCGAGATCCAGAATGCCGGATCCGTTCTGGATATGTGTTTGCTGACGGAGGATGGTCCTCAGGTGGCCACCTCAGCCCGAGCCTTCGCAACGCGTATCTGTGTCGGCACAAGCGCGGCGCGGCCGCCCTGGCTTCGCGTTTCCCGGTAGGCGTCGGGATTTCGTGGCTCAAAAATTTACCGAAAATTAACTTATGTTAGCGCCCGCTTGTGAATAGCCCATAAGCTACTCACGCTGTTCTGGCTGGGAATGAGGAACAGCGGGTGCACCAGGTTGGACAATTCCAGCCAGGCTCTCAGAACGGGTGGGCATTACTATACTTTCTGAAGAAACTGGCGAGTGAGGGGCTAATTGCCGCCTCAGGGCGAATTTTGTTGGGAAAAGGGTGGGTTAGAGTATGAGTTCCACAGTAGAACTGCATAAATACACTTCGGTAGAGCCGGCAGGAATTCCGTCCGGCGGAAAAGCAACGGTCCATGAACAAGTAGGCAGAGAATGCCTCCTCATCTTGGACGGAAGGGCGCTAGATCGCGAATGTCTGGCATCGGCCTTGGAAGACCACGAACTCGGCATGGCCGTCGAGGCCAAGGGTTCGATAGACGAATGGCGCGTGAAAGAGGGGATGATCCTTGCAGCCATTCTTTTCAACCTGGGCGGCCGGAAAGTCACCGACCATGGCATAGCGGATCAGATCAGGCGCATTTCGTCCGAGTTCAGGTCGGTGCCTGTGGTGATCTTGGCCGACACAGAAGACCTTGCACAGATACTGGCGGCTCTCGAATGTGGCGCACGTGGCTACATTCCGACCTCTGTCGGGATCGACGTCTGTGTCGAGGCGATCAATCTTGCGGTGGCAGGAGGCATTTTCGTTCCTGCAAGTAGTGTCCTGTCCATGCGGCACCTGATAGATTCAGGCAGCCTTGAAACACCTTTGACAGGCATGTTCACGCTCAGACAGGCTGAGGTCGCCCAGGCGCTCCGACGCGGCAAGGCGAACAAGATCATCGCCTATGAGCTGAACCTGAGAGAAAGCACCGTGAAGGTGCACATCCGCAACATCATGAAAAAGCTTAAGGCGACCAACCGGACGGAAGTCGCTTACAAGGTCAACGATCTCTTCGCCGAAGGATCTCTGGCTGTGGAGTGACGAAGCAAATGAGACGCTAACTTTGGTTAAATCGTGCGGGCCGTTTTGCTCTCGCGTAGCGTCTGATCTGGGGGATGATTGCTGCACAATTGAGGGACCTCCGTCCCGCTGGACACCCGTGGTGGACGCCCCGCATATAGCCAGCTCCCATATGTCCTGTTCCTAAAGACTAACCATTGCGAGGCGTCCAAAGCACTCCTGCCTCACTGTCCAGCAACCAGCCGGAAGTGACACTTCGTCAATGGCGAGGACCAGGTTGCTGCTCTCTCGTGGAACTGGTCGTGCCGTCCTGGGGGACCAATCCTTGCGACAGCGACCCCGGAGGGCTATCGCTACAATATTTTGACCTTCCTAAGCGTGAAGGCCTCCGCAAAGTGCTCGGGTGCCCGGCATTCCATTCCACGCAACCGCGCAAGCCCGGCGAATGTCTCCCGATCGAACCAGTCCTTTGAGCGCTGTGTCCCGAAGTGCTCGTGAAGGAGTTGGATCTTGCGTTCCAGCACGTGGGCTGCAATCGGCACATACGCATTGGGTTGGCAAAGATCGCCGTCCCATTTCGGAATCTCGTATTCGAGCACAAGGTGATCGCGGAAAACGTTCCAGGTCAGTTGGTTGACCTCCCTATGGTCCTGATGGGCGTCGAACCTGGCATGGGTTAATATCACGTCGGGATGAACCCTTGATCTTACGTCCATCAGCCAATGCTTTATCGATCGGCTGTGAACTGGGAAATAGCCGTCTTCAAAATCCGCAACGTCGATCGTGGACGAATGGGATCCTTCGAGGAAGGCTTCGGCCGAAGCCCTGGCTTCGGCCGACCGCTGGCCGCCGGCGCTTAAGACGCACCAGTAGACGTGAAGTTTGACCTCCGACGCGATCAGACTGAGGATTGTGCCTCCCGCGCCGATCTCAATGTCGTCGGAATGGGCCCCGACGCACAGAATCGAGAGTTCCTCGCCGCCACGCCCGAGACCAAGCCCCTTCATGATGCGGCCAACCCCATACTACGCCTATTCTTCTCGGCGGTGGCTATCATACTCCAGGGCATGTCGCCCTTTTCGACCATGTCTTCGAGTGATTGCCAATCGCGCAGCGTGTCCATTGAACGCCAGAAACCCTCGTGCTTGTACGCCATCAGCATGTTGTCATCGATCAGACGCTTGAACGGCTCGACAACGAGTTCCTCCCCGTCGCGCATGTAGTTGAAAATTTCCGGACGGAATATAAAGTAGCCGCCATTGATCCAGATCTCCGATGTCTCGGCCGCACGAAACTCGCGCACGCGGCCATCTTCCGCGATGTCGGCCAAATGGTAAGTCAGCGGCGCGTGCACTGCCAGAAAGCAGCCGATCTTGCCGCTGGCCTCGAATTTTCTGATCATGTCGTCCAAGTCGACATCGGTCAGGCCGTCGGAATAGTTGGCCAGGAACATCTTCTCGTTCCTGACGTGATCCTGCGCAGCCCACAGGCGCTCTCCAATGCTGCGCCAAATACCGGTATCGAGCAGAGTGATGCTCCAGTCCTTGATTGTGTCGCCGAGGAGCTTGACGTCCTGGCCTCCTCGCGTAACCACGCAATCGGAAAACGTTTGCGGCCGGGTGTTCAAGAAAAAGTCTTTGATCACGTTGGCCTTGTAGCCCAGACACAACACGAACTCGTCATGCCCATAGTCACTGTACCATTGCATGACATGGCGCAGGATCGGCTGGTGGCCGAGCGGTATCATCGGCTTTGGGATGCTTTCGGAATAGTCGCGAATGCGGGTCCCGCGACCGCCACAGAAAAGAATGACTTTCATTTCTCGTACTCCGACGGATCGATTACGGTCACGAAAGGAATCGGCACTACGAATTTCGCGTTCCAAGCGGCGACATGGCGCATCTGCTGAATGATCTCGTCCTTCAGATTCCACGGAAGGATGAGGATGTAGTCTGGCTTAGCCTCGTCGATTTCGTCGACGGGCTTGATCGGGATGTGCATTCCAGGTGTATAACGCCCGTGCTTGTACGGGTTGCGGTCCACTGTGAAATCCAGGAAGTCGGTGCCGATGGCGCAGTAGTTCAGCAGCGTGTTTCCCTTGCCAGGCGCGCCGTAACCGCAAATCGTCTTGCCCTCTTCCTTGGCCGAAATCAGGAATGCCAAGAGATCACGCTTCGCGCGCTGCGCCTTGTAGCCGAAAGAGGCGTAGGTCGACATCTCTCCAAGCCCATGCCTGGTTTCGCGCTCGAGCAATTGGGCGATGCTGTCCTTCCTCTGCCAGGCACTGCCTTCGTGGCAGAGATAGACCCGCAGCGACCCACCGTGGGTGGGAAGTTCCTCGACATCGATCAGCCGCAGCCCGTGACGGGCCGCCATCAGGTCGACCGTCAACAGTGAGAAATACGAAAAATGCTCGTGGTAGATGGTGTCGAACTGGTTCTCCGCCATCAGCCGCTCGATGTGTGGGAATTCGAGAGTGACCATGCCCTCCGGTTTGAGCAGGATCGCCACCCCGGCGACGAAGTCGTTGAGGTCTGGCACCTGCGCCAGGACGTTGTTGCCAATGATGAGGTCCGCGCGAAGTCCTTCGCCCACCATTTGATTTGCCAGCCGGACGCCGAAGAAGTCGACCCAGGTGGCCACCCCCTTCTCGATCGCGGCGCGCGCGACATTGGCTGCCGGCTCGACGCCCAACACAGGAACGCCGAGTGGCAGAAAATGCTGCAGCAAGTAACCGTCATTACTTGCGAGTTCCACCGCAAGGCTGTCAGGGCCAAGCCCAAGGCGTCGTGTGATCGTCTCGCAATAAAGTTTCGAATGAGCCACCCAGCTGGTCGAGAACGAAGAGAAGTAGGCGTATTCGCTGAAGATGGTCTCTGGGCTCATATACTCCTTGAGCTGCACCAGATAGCACGTGTCGCAGACAAGCACGTTGAGCGGGTAGTAAGGTTCCATCTGGTCGAGCTGGTCGGGCTGCAGGAACCTCTCGCACGGCGGCGACATGCCAAGATCGACCAGGGTGTGGCGCAGGCGCGACCCGCAGAGCCTGCAGCCGACATTCCGGCTTGCCGCACTATGATCGCGGACGATTTCGACTGCCTGAATGTTCATTCCCCCTGCTCCTGTCTGCTGGTTAGAAAACGGAGACGCGGTGCGCTACGCAGAACCGATGCCTGCCGCGCCTCCGCAGGCAGATGGCCACAGGTTAGGATACAGCCCCCCCTGGTTCGATTTGCCAATCCGTCGGGTGCCTTAATCCTAATAGCGAGCGGGCGGCGGCAATGCCGGCGCGAGGCCCGCCGAACGGGTAAAGCCGTCATCCGGATATACCGCTATCGAAGAGGCCACCTAAGGCTTAGGTAGCCCTTCCAGCGTCGGCTGGCGACGCTGACAATTGCCGCGCCGGTCTTGCTCGGCACGGGGGATCCAAGTGCATGCTGTTTACCGAAACGGAGCTTCAAGGTGTCTGGCTGATCGAGCCTACACTGATGGTTGACGACCGTGGTTTTTTCACCCGTCTTTTCTGCGAAAAGGAGATGGCGGATTGCGGTCTGGCGACCCGATTTGTCCAGCACAGCCGGTCCTGTTCGGTCCAAAAGGGAACTCTCAGGGGGCTACACTACCAAGAGGAGCCTTACGCCGAGGTCAAGCTGGTCTCCTGTGTCCGCGGCGCTATTTTTGATGTCGTCGTGGACCTGCGCCCGAATTCACCGACACGCTACAAGTGGCTTGGCTTCGAGCTGACATCCGAGAACATGAAGCAGGTCTATATCCCCGCCGGATTCGCGCACGGCCTGCAGACCCTTACGGACGGCACCGAGGTCTCTTATCTCATATCGCAGTTCTATGCGCCCCACGCGTCGACGGGCGTCCTCTACAATGACCCGGCCTTTTCGATCCGCTGGCCATTGATGCCGACAGCAATGTCGGAAAGGGACAAGTCCTGGCCCCTTGTCAGACGGCGAACCGGCGCCTCGGCCTCATGAGGCTGCTGCCAAAAGACCATGTCCCGATAACAGTCTGGCGGCGGCGGCGAGTTCCTTGAACGGCAGGTTCGAACGCTCCGCCATGCTCAGAAGCGAATGCTGCCCGTCGGCAAGGTTTAGCACCCAAAGCAGCGACATCGACGTTGCGCCCGACGACTTCTGCCCTCCCAGGGCTGCATAGAGGCCGCGCTTGCCGAGTTGCGGTTCGCCTTTAGGCAAGAGGTTCAACGGCGTCCAGTCCTCTTCGATGATGTCGATTACGTCCGTCAGGATGCGGAAGGAATCCTCGAGATGCTCCGGCCTGATGAAGTCAAGATTGTCGGCCGACGTGTGGTATTCGGGGAATGTGCCGTGGACGCTCCGCTGGAACATGCCGACCGGAAGATCGAAGCCCGGCGAGCAATATTGCCTCTCGTCATAACCGTAAGGGGAGAAATCCAGCATCTTTGCCCCAGCTAGACGCCCGAGCACGTGTGCCATGGCGCGATCGACGAGCGCGTCACCGCGGCGGCTGCGCTTGTATGCCGGGCTTCCTGCGTCACCAACGCATGACAGCACCAGACCATGGTCGATGAGACATGTCCGGTCCTCGTTGCGCGACAGCCACGCGAGCGCGCCGATGGTGCCCGGGGCGAACAGGAAGCGATAGCTGTATCGTGTTTCCCTTGCCTTCAGGCTTCTTGCGAGCGCTGCCAGCAGGGCCAGGCCCGAACAGTTGTCGTTGGCGAGTGAGGGATGGCAAATGTGCGCCGAAAGCAGGAATTCCCGTTCTGTTTGCCCGCGGTGCAAGTATTCTCCGTAGGCGAGGCTGCCGTCTTTGAATTCGGCATCGATCTCCACCCGATAGAGACCGTCGGGCATGTTGGCCACACGGTCATGGGCTGCGCAGAAGCCCCATGTCGGGGTGTAATAGGAAGTGCGGTAGGGAATCACCTTCGGTTGTTCCGGCAGCGTATGGATATGCGGCCTCAATTCTTCGAGCGGCAGTATCCCCTTGAAGGGTACGCTGTAGTTGACGATGTGCAGGTTGGAGTCAGCGAAATCCACGACCGTTTGTCCGTCCGGGCCTGTGATGCTTGCCGAGCGGATGTTCCATTCCTTGGGAATGGTCCAATCGAAAACCTGTGTCCCGGTCGGCACTTCATGCCGTTCCAAATCGATGTGCCCCGACAAGACGTCCAGCGTTTGTCGCACACCATCTCCGGTGATGCTCCTGCAGATCGGAAACAGACGTTCGGCCAAGGCATAGATTTCCTGGCCGAGGCTGACGGACGCTGGCGGCGAGCCGAGTCCGCCGGGATTCACCTGTTCCACACCGCTTATCCCGCCGCTACCTCCAGTCTTTTCGAGGCTTCGGCGACCCGCATCCGACCGTCCAGAAGTCCGTTGGCCAAAAGATACCGGATGTGGCCGATACGCTGGAAGCGCGGCCCCTCGAATTCGTCGAGAGTGACATTCGACTTTCGGTAGGCATGATAGAGCTGCTCGGCCCCTTTGCGCGCATCCCATTGCGGCTTGAAGGCAGGAAGGGCAAGCGCGATCTTGTCGAAGTTAACGCGATAGGAGCGCTTGTCGGGTCCGGCATCGGACGCGAACTCAAGCCGGCAGCCCGGCACGACCTCGGCGACAATCTCGGCGATGTCGCGGATCCTGTAGTTGTGGCCCGTCTGCCCCACATTGAAGGCCTCGTTGTGAATGGTCTCGCGGGGCGCTTCCAGCCCGGCAATGAACGCCCTGGAAATGTCCTCGATATGGACGATCGGCCGCCACGGCGTTCCATCGGATTTCAGCAGGATGACGCCCTTGGTGACCGCCCAGGCCACGAGATTGTTCAGCACGATGTCGAAGCGGAGCCGGGGAGAGAGGCCATAGGCCGTGGCGGGACGGAAATAGGTGGGAGAGAAGCTGCTGTCGGCCAGTTCAGAAATGTCCCGTTCGGAAAGCACCTTGGACCAGCCGTAGGGCGTGACCGGCTTCAGTTCGCCCGTTTCGTCCACCATCCCGTCGCCGGCCTGTCCGTAATTGCTGCATGATGAGGCGAACAGGAAGCGCGACACGCCGGCGTCCTTGGCCGCCTTCGCGAAGCGGACGCTGCCCTTGTAGTTGATTTCGTAAGTGATGTCCGGATCAAGGTCGGACAGCGGATCATTGGAAAGAGCCGCCAGGTGGATGACGGCATCGACCCCTTCGAGGTCGCGCGCATCTACGTCCCTGACGTCTTTTTGGATTGAAGCAATTGAAGCCCGCTGGCCCCCTGCTGTAAAGGTGCAGCGCCGGTAGAGATCGCTGTCATAGCCCGTCACTGAGTGCCCTGCACGCAACAGCATCGGCACCATCACCGAGCCGATATAGCCTTGATGGCCGGTTACCATGACTTTCATCGCGCACCTCTCAAGCCGATAGTGATCGCCAGAAGGCTACTTGGGCTGAAAACAGTGAGGGAGAACGCCAATAGGCGATCAGGATGCCCTGTTGGACGAAGCCTTTGCCGCCAGTGCACCTTTCGGGTGGTCCGAGCCTAATCCTTTCGGAGGATTTTCTTCTGATCACCGTCGCTGATGCTTCCATCGGCCTCGTCATCAGCATTCCCGATCCGAGACTCAATTAGCGCTTGTTGGTTCGATTTCACCCAGGCCCCGCGACCGCGGATGTTTCGCGCATCGCGGCGTGTCCGGTGTTGAACTCCGCCGACGTGGCGATTCCGAAGGCCACGGCCTCACGCGTCATTGAGCCTTGACGCAGTTGATAGGTATAGGTTTCAAGCCCGTTGCCGTCCGCGGACCGGTTCAGAAGCAACAGATATAGAAACCCGACATAGGCGCGGTCTGTCAGGCCGATCGTGGCATATCTGGTTTCGAATTCGTGCGAGCGCATCATTTCCATGATCATGTCGGGGAGTTTGGTCGCTCCGTCTTCAAGTGCCGCCGACCACTGATTGACGCTGGCCGTGTCGCCCTTGCGGCCAAGAATGAGGCAGTAGACGAAACTTGCCTGCCGCGCCGGTAGGGACTGGTCCGCAGCCGCGGCCTCGGGGTCGCAGTCCCGATGGGGCTTGGGTATCGGCAGGGGGCCGCGGGTGAAGTCCCGTACCGTTTTGTAGGCAGGCTTAGGCTCGCCGGTCCGCCATTTGCCATCTGAGAGAGCCACGAGCCTCACCAATCCCATATTGGCTTCGAAGCCGGGGGCCCAGTAGGCCTCATCGAGCAGTTCGTAGATGTGCGCGGCCTCCACCTTATATTTGTCCTTGAGTTCGCTGAGCCGCGTCATCGTCTGCTTGATGCCGTCAGCCTGCTGGCGCTCGCTGCGCTGACTTCCATAAGGATTGTTGAATTCGGTGACCCAGATCGGCTTGCCGTATCTCGAGATTTCACGGAACGCCCATTCCGGGTCATCGCCGTACATGTGCCACACAGAAATATCCCAGGCGATCCCGTCCTGCTTCATCCGCACGAACGCTCCGGTGTGGCCCCAACCGGCGGTGCCCATCGCCTTCCTTATGCTCGGATCGACCTCTGTCATGCCGTCGGACAGGCCCTTCAAGACAGCGCTCACCTTTACCCATCGCGGGCCGTAGTAATCGAGCGGTCCTGTTCCGCCCGCAGGTCCCCATGCACATGGATATTGCGAACCATCGTCGCGTTTCTCACAGGGCTTGATGATGGCATAGTTTTCCATCTCGTTGCCGAGTTCCCAAACACGGATGTCGTTCTTGAACCTGGTAGCAAGGGTGACCGCCAGTTTCCGGGTGCTCGCGTAGAGCTCTTCCGGACTATCCTTGTCCAGATCGGCGACCGCAGGCGTGATGACGGGCAGGATCTCGATCCCTCTCGCCTTCCCGGCGTCGACGAGGTTGGAGAGCATATCCGCGTTGTCCACGCCTGAAACGTTGACGCGGTACGATTTCAGGCCGAGATCCTTGATGAAGTCGAGTTGCCTTTCCACCGGAATGCCCGGATAGGAGACTATTGGATGGCCATTGATGCCCCAGAGGAAATCGGCTGATGCAGGCGCGGCTGTTGCCAGCAGGCAGGCTGCAACGATTGCGAGACGAAACGACACGGCAACAAGCCTCCCTGCCCGATTTCGAGATCCGGGATAGTGGGGACTGCACACATTTCGCGCAATTTGCCCATACGGTTGAGCGCGGGCTCTCGTTACCCCTTTAGACGGTGGTCATGGCACAGCCTATTTGGACTGGCCTCCACCCGACCGCACCTAACCCTTACCAGCCCGCCCAAATGCCTCGGAGACCGTTCGGGTCCGAGAGAAGGATCGTAGTGATGTGACAGCCATGGCTCCACTCCGTCAAAAGTGGAAGGTAGCTACCGCTAATTCGGGGACGGCTGTCGGATTCCAGGGATGCTATGGTACGGCACTAGGCAAATGACATTGGTTGCGGAGCGCGCTGTGGACGGGAGTGCTGCATGTCACTGAGGGTCGGCGACTGGGTAGAGATTCGGTCCAAGGAAGAAATCCTTCTTACGCTCGACAGAAATGGTCGACTTGAGGAGCTTCCTTTCATGCCACAGATGTTTCAATATTGTGGTCACCGCTTTCGTGTTTACAAGCGCGCGCACAAGACATGTGACACGATCAATTTTGCTGGCGGACGCAAGTTATCCGGAGGCATCCATCTTGAAAATCTGAGGTGCGACGGCAACGCGTTTGGAGGTTGTCAGGCAGCGTGCCTGGTCTTCTGGAAAGAGGCATGGCTCAGGCCTGTGGCGTCCTCGGACGAGGCAATCGCGCCGCGAACCAACGCGGCGAATGGAAAAGGTTGCACGGAAAGCGACGTGCTGGCTGGTACGCGCGCCAAGAGCCAGCCACTTTCAGGTGGTCCGAGATACTCATGCCAAGCCACAGAACTTCTGGATGCGACCACCCCACTTTCTTGGTGGGATGCCCGGCAGTATGTGGAAGACTATGCATCGGGAAATGCCAGCAAAAAGCGTCTCCTGGTCGGATTCATCTATGCAGCAGTATTCAGTATCTATCACTACATGGGCCGTCTGCATCTCGGGAGGCTCTCCGTGATTGTCAGCTGGCTGTATGACAAGGTGCAGCACATTTACGGTGGCGTTTCATTCCCACGATATCGGGGATCGATACCTGCCGGCCAGCCGGTTCCAACCATCAAGCTTGATCTCCAACCGGGGGAGCTGATCAGGGTTAAGTCCTATGAAGAAATCCTCAAGACCCTAGACACGGATAATAAGAACCGTGGCCTGTATTTCGACGCCGAGATGGTCCCCTATTGCGACCATACTTTCAGGGTCCGGTCGCGAGTAACAGCGTTTGTCAATGAAAAGACCGGACTTCTCAACCGGCTCAGGGGACCGGCGGTCATCCTGGAAAAAGTCTGGTGCAATTCGAGATATAGCGATTGCCGGATGCAGTGCCCAAGAGCCGTCTATCCCTGGTGGCGAGAAATTTGGCTGGAACGGGTGCCTGGCGAGGCAATCGCTCACATGGGGCATGCTACGGCAGCTCAAACGGAAACAAGCGCGTATGCAGCCAGTGATACATGACCCACAAGGCCCTCAGTGCCAAAGGCGAACCCCGCAACCTTAAAAGGGAAGCCATTCAAAGTGGCGTCGCCAGGATGGTGAGCCAGGGGGTGAACCTGATTCTCAGGGTGGGCTATATTGCCATCCTGGCACGCCTGCTCAGCCCTGACGATTTCGGCCTGGTCGCGATGGTGGTGGCACTCACAGGCATTTTCGACGTCTTCACCACCGCCGGGCTTTCCTCCGCTACCATCCAAAAGCATGAGATTTCGTTTGACCAGGTTTCGGCACTGTTCTGGATCAACATACTGGTAGGGGTCTTTCTCGCGCTGCTCTGCGCCGCGAGTGCCTACACGATATCAGCCTTCTACCATGAGCCGCGTCTACTCAGGATCGCCATCGCGGTCGCTCCAGCTTTCCTGCTTAACGCGGCCGGCGTGCAACATGCCGCTCTGATCGAGCGCGACTTGCGTTATGTCACACTCAGCGCGATCGAAACGGGTGCCCTGTGCGTGGGCATCCTGTCCGGTGTGCTGCTCGCGTTGCGTGGCTACGGCTACTGGGCACTGATCGCCCCGACACTTATCTCGCCGGCAATCAACAGCCTGGGCTGCTGGATCGCCACCGGGTGGATTCCTGGATGGCCTCGACGCGGCGCCAATATTCGCTCGCTCTTGCATTTCGGTGGAATCGTCACGCTGAACAACCTCGTTGTCTATATTGGCTACAATGTGGAGAAAGTCCTTCTCGGGCGGCTCTGGGGCGCTGCGTCGCTCGGATTGTATACCCGGGCCTTCCAGCTGATTGGCATCCCTACGGCGACCATCAACAGCGCCGTCGGTGCGGTACTGTTCTCGGCGTTGTCACGAATGCAGCATGATCCCGCGCGGTTGCGGAACTTCTACCTCAAGGGATATTCGATCGTCATCGCGGTGACGGTTCCCATCACAATGTTCTCGTTCCTGTTCGCACATGAGATCATCACCGTGGTGCTGGGCTCGCAATGGACGGGGGCGGCGACCATCTTCCGGCTGCTCACGCCTACCATCTTGGTGTTCGGGATCATCAACCCTACATATTGGCTGCTCATCTCGACCGGCAAGCAGAAGCGCAGCCTGTATCTGGCTTTCGCCATCGCCCCTCTCGTCATCACTTCCTACTGCGCAGGAATCTCCTTCGGCCCCGAGGGCGTTGCACTGAGCTACTCGACGGCGCTGGTGCTCTGGCTCTATCCACACCTGGTGTGGAGCCTGCACGGAACGCCGGTTTCAGTCGGGGATCTGTTGCGGACGATCATGAGGCCATGGATGGCCGGCATCGTGGCCTCGGTGGGTGCGCTGGCAGTGCAGCGCTATCTCGGCCCGGAGGTTCCTTCGCTTCTGCGGCTCGCGGCTGGCGGGCTGGTTCTGATCAGTATCTATGCATTCGTCTTGCTGTTCGTCTTGGGGCAGCTCAAGCTGTTTCAGGATGTGCTGCTGGGCTTTCGAGGCGAGGCGCGGGCCGGCGCTTGACGCAGCCCGCGACTTCGACCGGCGAAGGCCCGAGAGAGAAGCTATTTGGAGGGCAAATGGCCAGTATAGCAATCGTCCATAGCTATCCGTACGACGCGTTCTTCGGCGGAGACGGCGCCTATATCCAGGCGTTCGGGCGATATCTCCTGAAGTCCGGCCACGAGGTACACGGGTATGTATCCAACATAGCGCGCGGCCGAAGGAGTCCAGTCTGTAGGAGCGTATATGAAATAGAGCAGTTTTCTTCGTGGCAGGTTCGTCGAAGTATCAGATTGGGCCAGAGAACATTTCTATCCACGGAGTTGCTTCGGTCCGGGCATCTGGCCGGATCGTTCCTTGGACGGAAGACCGCACCTGTTTCCCCAATGACGGACCAGAACTTTTCCAAGGGAGAGACTCAGTGGGTGCTTGACCGTATCGAAGCTGGACGGCCGGACGCCGTCATACTGTTCCACGATGCCGTGCATTTCGCTCCTTGCCTCTCCTGCAACGGTCACAGGGTTTTCTCACTTGTTGGCCATCTTCAGCACCGCAACGGGGCAGCGCGCTGGGAGGCCGGCGCAACCCCCGGCCCGGACAAGAATTGGACTGAGGAAAAGAGATTGTCAAACTCGCTGAAGGCGGCAGAGTGTGTCGGTTTCAACAGCAAGGATGACGCCTCCTACGCCCGCAACCATCTCGGGGTGACACGCGTGATCTCTCTTGGCATGGGCTTCGACAATCACGAAAAGCAACCCGACAGCAATGAGCCCATCGTTCTCTTCGTCGGGAATGCCACAGAGCCAAATCGTGCCGCACTGTCGTGGTTCCTGAAGGAGGTCTGGCCAACTGTTCGAACCTCATGCCCCACGGCAAGGGTTCGCATCGTCGGAACCGCCGCCTTCACATGTGAGGTTACGCCGGCGGCCGGCCTGGAGTGTGTGGGAGCGCTCCCGGACCTCGCTCCCGAATATAGGCGCGCCCAGCTTGTCGTGGCCCCGCTCGTTTCCGGCAGCGCCGGCGTCAAGATAAAGGTGGCCGAGGCCATGTCTTACGGCCGCCCCCTCGTGACGACCTCGATAGGTGTGGACGCAGGTGACCCCCACCAACTTGATGAGGGAGCGATCGTGGCCAATGGTGGTGCAGACTTTGCACAGGCGGTCATCGCGCTGTTGAGCAATGTGGAACTTCGGCGTCAGAAATCCGAGGGTACCGCGCATGTATTCGCCAGCCTCTTTTCCTGCGATGTGTGCTATGGCCCGTTCCTGTCTTGGCTCCGCAAGGCAGGCCAGGTGGCTGATAGCAGCTTGTCATCACAAATGGTGTAGGGAGGCGGGCGCCTCTCTAAAGTGGCACTCGACAGGATTTGATCAGCACTATGCTGTATCCGCATGCTCCACTTGGCGGGTGGACGAGCCCGACCGACCGGAAACCACTGCCAAGGCCCGTCTGACGGCGCCCTTCGTTCGATAAAGATGGCCCAGCGGCGGAAACAGCCTCAATATCGGAGACAGCGAAAAGCTATATCTAAGCAATTCGACGCCACAAGCGGTCCTTCCTCGGACAATATGAGAGACTGCCGACCAATAAGCGGCATCGGCAACCCGGCGCATTGCCATGCGACGAAGCCCCGATGCCGCCGGCATGGCAGCGCCTTCGCACGAGAAGAAGCTGGCGAATACCGCCTCTCGTTCTTTCAATTGCGTTAATTTGTCCGAAAAGTGGACCACCGTTATTTGTGCTGCGTGCACGCGTCGGATACCGAGCGCGCCCTCGAATTCCACGATTGAACCCAACCGCGCGAGGCGAAGCACCATCTCCAAATCGGGCGCGTGCGCGAGTGACGCACGGTAGTGACCCACCGCCTTTTGCGCAGTCATCCTGACCAGCACCGCTCCCAAGGCCAGGGACACTCCCAGATGGCCCAGATGACGACAACAGTCTTCAATGAACCGGGCACCCGCCGTTACGCGCCATCCATCTGGTTGACTTGGTTCGGCAAAATCCTTCCCCTCGATCATGCTGAGATCAGACCCTATGGCGAAAGCAGCCCCAGGATTGCTTTCGAGGACATCAACGGCGCGTTGGAGCGAGCCGTCTGTCAGGAGATCGTCGGCGCACAAAAGGATGAAGTAGTCTCCTCGCGCAAGCTCGACGCCTTCGTTGAAGGACGCAATTGGCCCTACATTCCTGGCGTGGCACACGACTTCAACCCGGCTGTCTTGGGCGGCAAGTCGGCGTGCCACTTCCACGCTGTCGTCTGTTGACGCGTTATCGATAACAACAATCCGGAGATCGTCGATGCCTTGCGAAAGCACACTGCGTATACATTGCGCGAGGAACCGATCAGCGTTGTAGCAGGGTATGACTACATTGATGCTGGGCATCAGCACAGGCTCCCCTTACCTGATTGGTCGCCTCGGTTATCGGAGCGACCTGATGTGGGCCAGCACAGGCACCACGCCACGATCGAGGACAAAGACTTGGTTTCCAGGCCCATCCTCCAACAAATCGGCTGGAAGGTCATGCCGTCTAAAAGGCTAGGGGATGACAATCGACCAAAGGCGTAGGGGCAGGTGCAACCTCATCGCCAGCCTCTCCGTCTCATTCAGCTGCCTGTGAAGCGGCCGGAGAGATATCGGGTCAGCGGCACTTCAGCAAAAAGATAAACCAGCACCGAAACGCAGGTGACGGCCATGGGCGTCACGAACAACAGCACCGAGGCGAGCCGCGCCGAATCTCCGCTTTCGGCAACGAGCTTCTCGGATACGATAGCCACGAACCAGTGGGTCAAGTAGATCGCATAAGTGCATTTGGCGAGAAAGTTCAAGAGCTTGGAGTCGCTGAAGACACCGAGCTGCTCCAGAGCGACAACCCCCAGCAACAGGACCGACATCGGCATGCCGAGCGCGAGGAGACGGGGCAGCGCCGGCCAACAGAAAGGACGCAAGACTGCTGCTAAGGCTCCGAAGGCGACTGCCGCCGCCGCGAGGGTAACGGCCCCGCTCCGCGGCAGTTTGAAAGGGAACAGCCCGGAGTTGGAAAGCTTGAAGATGACGATGCCGAAAGCGAAATCGATCAGGATCGGATTGGTGTAAAATACGAAAATGGGGTTCTCAATGCTTGATGTCTCGCCCGCGACCGCAAGAAGAACCGCGAAGGCGGCGGAATAGAGGATCCCATATTTCACGCTGACGAGTTGGAAAGCTGCGATGATCAGGCTGAATTCGACGATTACCAGCAAGGTCCACGTCGGATACAAGATGGGGTAGGGTCCGAAGGGGACGAAGGCGAGCGACATGAAAAGCTCGGACAAGGTCCTCTGATGGCTTTTCATCGCGTAGTTCTCGACAAGAAATGCGAGAATCGTGACGCCCCAATACAAGGGCACGATTCGAATGAGCCTCGTTCGCAAATAGGCGCCGGCCGACCTGCCATTGTTCCCAAGCACATGCGCGGTAAGAAAACCGGCCAGAACCATGAACAGATCCGTCCCGAAACGGAAAATGTCCAAGACACCCGGCTCAATATGGGCGGCGCTCACCACTCCGGACATGTGGATGTAGCCGATGGCGTAGGCGGATATGAGCCTCAAAAGCTGAGGATTGTGCCAGAACCTCCTTGCCCCAGCAGTCCGGGCGGCCGGATGGTATTCCGCGTTCACCCGGGTTATCAGTCCGAAGCTGACCGTGCCTATTGTTGAGAAGATCGCCCCACCCCAGGGACCCCAGCATCCCCTTGAGTCATATGGTCCAATGCATCGGCGATCAGCCCTCAACCGTTCTGTTACGAGGTCGGCCTCGCGGTGGCCTGTCCGTTCTTCTGCACGATCTTCATCCTTTGCGCCCATTGACGCGATCCTCAATCTGGTAGCACCCCCCGCTGCCGCTATCTATCAGTTGGACATTTCACGCGCTCGGAACGCGCCCGAGTTGGGCGACAGCCGCTTGTAGGCGGACCGTGCGTTCCGCAGGATCCATTGCGGCGCAAGGAGCGTCGGCACTGCGCGGGTCCAATAGTGCGGCATTCCATGGTAACGGCCGTACAGGTACCTGATCGCTGCGCTCACCGCGATGGTCCGTCCCCCCGCAGTTTTAGCGTTGTTCAACCGCGCCATCACGTGCGTATCAAATATCCGGCGGCGAAACGCTTCGCACACAGCGGGTGTGTCCGCGAACAACGCGAAAGCAATCTGATCATAGGCGGCAACGTCGATCTTCAGGCGATCCAGCCATCCGAACTTGATATTGAACTGGTCGTTGCCCGACCGATAGCCGACACAAGGTTCTTGGACCACGCCCCATTTTCCAAACCGTTCGACAACACGGCCGATGATATAAACTTGGACGTAGTAATTCTTGAATTCCGAGACATTAGGCTCGGATGCGATCTCATTCCATTTGGCACGGTCTATCACCAGGGCGGACATGAAGCCCAGCAGATCACCCATCGTCGCGAACAGCGTACCGGCATCGGCGATCAGTTGTGTAGGCGGGATCCGACGGATGCCGGTCCGGCGCGTCATCGTCACGTCATAGTCGATCACGCCTAGCGTTAGACCGGTTACGCCGGGCCAACGCCGGATCGCTTCCAGCACCCGTGCTAGCCCGCCCGGTTCCAGATGGTCGTCGTCGCCCATCAGCCAGATGTAATCGCCCTTCGCCGCCTCCACGACCGCCAGGAAATTGCCGTCCACTCCCAAGTTCTTCGGCTGGGAAAGCAAGGTGTAGTGCTTGATGCGACCCTTATAGCCTTCGGCCACGGCGACCGTATTGTCCGGTGAAGCATCATCGCTGACCACGACCTCGATCTCGTCCTCCAAAGCTTGGGCGATGATGCTGTCTAACAATTCCGCCAGCATGGACGAGCGGTTGTAAGTCGGGATGCAGATCGAAATGGTCGGCACGGGTTTCGGTCTGCGGCCAGGATCGGTGGTTACCCGGCGAGGCCGGCGCGCGCGATGAGCGGCTGCCACCAATGCTCGCAAGTCGTTCTCGTCCATCGTGCTCTCCTGGAGGTCAATCCGAAGACTGGCCGCCGGTCAATCGCCGAACTCCCCGAAATCGGCGTCGACCTGAATCATGAGTTCGAGGTATTTCCACGCTATCCACCGCCAGGAATAACTGCTCGCCCTGGCGTTCCCCTTGGTAACCAAACGCTGCCGCAAGTCTGGGGCTAGCATCAACAGGCGGATGGCTTCGGCCCATGACTGGACGTCGTCGGGATCGGCATAAAGGGCCGAATCCCCGCAGATTTCGGGAAGACATGGCGAGGTCGAGGCCACGACCGGGCAGCCCGAAGCCATCGCCTCGACCGCCGGCAGCCCGAAGCCCTCGATCCGTGACGGGAACAGGAAGCACAGGGCGCCTTCGAGCGCCTTCTTGAAGTCGTCGTCCCCTATGCGGCCAGGAAGGACGATGTTTCCGGGCATTTGCGGGATGTACCTCAGGAGCGTGGCCTCGTCGACATCGCCTGGCATCCACAGGTCAAGACCCATCGCGTCGAGGTGTGGGGCCAGCCTGGCGAGAAGCCCCATGTTCTTATATTCCTGGTCCCGCCTCCCCAAGCAGAGGACATACGGCCTGCTCCGGTCGACGGCCAGAGTTGATCTCGCCGCATCCCACCGGTTCGCATGGTCGCTGCCGTTGTAGGTGACGACGATGTTTTCTTCTGGCGCGATTCCGAACTTGATCAGATGGCTGCGTGAGAGTTGCGAGACGGTCGTGATGCGGGCGGCCTGCCTGCCAAGTGCCGGCAGGATCAAGCGGTGCGCCCAGCGGAATCCTCGCGCGTAGCTCGACGGCATGAGCCTTGTGTGCATGTCATGGATACACGCGATCTGGCGCCTCAGCGCGACGGGAGCGAGATTGCAGAAGCTCAGCAATCCTCCAGGCACATGCCAGGGCAACTGCGCCTGCACCCAAAATTGCGGCAGTCGCGGCCTGCTGAATTCAGGAACGACCCGGACGGGGATGGCATCGAGGCGCAAAGGTTCCGAAAGCGGACGCGGCACCACGAGATCAATCTCCAGGTCGCGACCGAGCGGATGCCCTTCTGAAATGAGGGCGTCGAGAGCCAAGGTGACCTCGCGGGCGTAACGGGCCACACCGGTTGGCCGAAGCGTCGTGAAGTCTCCATTTATCGTCCAGCGCCGTCTCGGCGCTTCCCGGTCCGCGCACACCGCAGCGGGATGGCCGATCAGGAAGTCGGCGCCGGCGACAGCGGATCTGGCCAGGGGCGTGTCGGCACGGTGTCTGTTCGCCGGCCAGGCCGATCTTGGTTGCGGCGACTCCCTCGTATCGAACCCGAGCTTGGCCATGTCCAGCTTCCCCGACCTTCCGGCACCCTAGGCAGACTAGCATTCCCAGGAACACCAAGGCCCTTAAACGTTCGAGGTAGGTACGCTGTCCGACGTCGCCAATCCGGATGATTGCCACTTAGCCGAATGACCCGATGGCCATGGTGACCTGGCGTCTTGACGGTTCCACACTGAAAGTTCCAAGGGGTGGACGACATGGCGCGACGTTGGACGATCAATGGGCGGTTTCTTTCGCAGCCGACAACAGGCGTTCAGCGTTACGCGCGCGAGGTCGTGCGCGCTCTCGACACCTTGTTGGCCGAGCAGAACCCGCTGACCCGCGGCCTCGAGCTTGCACTGCTCCACCCTCCAGGGTCCGGAGACTTCCCCCTGGCTTGCATCGAGCGTCGGGAGATCGGCGGCATGAACGGGCATGCCTGGGAACAGGTGCAGCTCCCCTCATCCCTGGATGGCAGCGGACTGCTCAGCCTCTGCAACACAGGGCCGCTGCTTTCCCGCAAGCATATCGTCTGCGTCCATGATGCAAACGTCTGGAATGCCCCGCAGAGCTATTCATTTGCCTTTAGACTTCTTTACAGGAATCTGTTGCCCGCCCTCGGCAAGACGGCGTGCGGTATTTCGACCGTTTCCAACTACTCCTTGGATGAACTGGTTCGCCGCGACGTCATCCCGGCAGAGCGGGCTTTCGTGGCGCCGAACGGCCATGAGCATGCCTTGCGGTGGGAGCCTGAACACTCAGCACAGACGCGGCTGGCGGCCTCGCGGGAAACCGTTGTCCTGATCGGCAGTGCCGCACCTCACAAGAATCTGGATCTCCTCCTGAACATGGCTGATCGTCTTGGCGAAGCCGGACTCAGAATCGCGATTGTCGGCATGTCGGATTCGCGCGTCTTTAGGTCAGGATCCGCCAGGACCGAAGCGCGAAACATCCACTGGCTCGGCCGCATTTCGGATGGCGAGTTGGCGGCCCTCCTCGGGGACTCGCTATGCCTGGCTTTCCCCTCGCTCACGGAGGGCTTCGGTCTCCCAGCCCTCGAGGCGATGGCCGTCGGCTGTCCTGTCGTGGTTTCAGACCGCGCCAGCCTGCCTGAAGTCTGCGGCAATGCAGCGCTGTTTGCATCCCCAGACGACCAGGACGCATGGTTCGACAGTTTCGTGCAGCTTCGCACTTCTCAGGCCCTGCGCGCTCAGATGATGGGCAAGGGAAAGGCGAGAGCCGCGGAATACAGCTGGAGGGCGACGGGCCTGCGTTATCTCCAGGCGATGGCGGCCGCAGACGGCGTCGATACGGAAACGAAGATCGTCAGGGCTCCCGAATTCACATGATCTCGTGAAGTGCCTGGACGGCGTCTAGCGATTCCAGGATCGCGCGGTCGAAGTTCTCTTCTGAAAAACGTCCTGCATTTCTGGCGCAAGCGTGCGGCGCAATGGCATGGCTATTCTCTTCGAACCGTTCCACTGCCTGCTTGAGGTGATCGACCGTTTGAGCCTTGAACAGCACTCCTGTCGGCTCGGAGGATGATCCTAGCCGCTGTACGATGTCGACGGCGCCGCCGCGACCGAAGGCGACCAGCGGCGTCCCGCAGGCCTGTGCCTCGGCCAGCGCTATGCCGAAATCCTCGCAGCCCGCAAACACCATCGCCTTCGCCCGCGCCAGGGTGTCCACATAGTCTTTCCGGGGCAGGTAGCCCGAGAAGGTGACGTTGGGACCGGCAAGCGCCCGCAAGCAGGCTGATTGCTGCCCTTCGCCAACGATGACCAGTCGCCGCGACGGCATTTCGTTGAAGGCCCGGATGACAAGGTCGGTGCGCTTGTAGGGGGCGAGGAAGGACGCTGAAACGTAGTAATCGTCCTTATCCTCCACACAAGGCAATTCGCCCAGTGTGACCGGGGGGAAAACGACGCGCGCCTGGCGCCCGTAAATGTGCTGGATACGGGAGCGGACATAATTCGAGTTCGCCAGCATCAGGTCCGGACCGTGCGCGGTTCTCGTATCCCATGTCCTCAGGCGATGGAGCATGTAGCGATAGAGCATTCCCTTGGGGCCGAAACCAAGCCGTCCCTGCTGAAGATAGGAAAATTGTTCATCCCAGGCGTAGCGGACGGGACTGTGCACATAACACAGATGCGGCTGGTCCGGCCTGGTGATGACGCCGCGCGAGAAGGCGGCCGACGACGAGATCACCGCGTCGTATCCCGTCACGTCGAATTGCTCGATCAGAAAGGGACAGAAAAAGAAGAGGGATCGATAGAACTTATGGACCATCGGTATCCGGTTGGCCGCAGACGTATGGAATTCCACGTCGTGGAAATATTGCTCCTTCACCTCTTGTGGCAGGAAATCGAAAAGCGTGAAGACTTCGGCGTTGGGGAACTGCTTGCAGATTTGCGCAAGAACCCTTTCCCCTCCCCGGAAATTCGGGCACCAGTCATGAACGATCGCTATCCTGGCATTGCTGTCGAAGCCGGGCCCCGGCGCGGCCGGCAATTCTTCGATGGATACATCGATCTTGGCAGCGACGGCCAAATCGGAAGAGCGTTCGTGGAGCATGGTTCCCCCTAGCCTCATAAGGCTGGCAGTCTCCATTCCATGTCGTTGCTCCGGCAAGCTGTCCGATCGGCTACACACCGCTACGGGCGCATGGCCATCTAATACTTGCGGATGTGGTCCGTCACCGGGATACTCCGAAAGCCTGTGTCCGGCGGTAGGCCAGGCTCCTCCCGTCTCCTTTTATGCAGGCTGTGTCGGTCCACTCGTCGGTCTAGGTTTCGGCGGAACCGAAGCTGGATCGAGCATGAGACTCATAGTGATCATCCCGACGCTTGGCCGCAGCGGACAGGTCGGGCGTTTGCTTGGATATTTGGGCGGCCAGACGAGGCTTCCTGATGAGGTCATAGTGTCGGCGCCCGACGCCTCGCATGTCGACCTGCCGGAAAGCTGTCCTTTCCAGGTGTCACTCGTTTTCGGACCGAAAGGACTGGCTGCCCAGCGGAACAGGGCTCTCGTACCTTCCCTGGGGCGCTTCGACATCATCACATTCTTCGACGATGATTTCGTTCCGTCCGCCGAATATCTGCAGCAGGTCGAGAAAGCTTTCGTGGAAAATGACGGATGGGCGGTGGTGATGGGCACGGTCGTCAGGGACGGTGCCACGAATGCTGGCCTCACCTGGGAAAATGCCGAAGCCGCCTTGCGGGAAAACGAGGGCAAAAAACATGATGGACCGCCGGTGGTCGACCATGTCGGAGCATACGGATGCAACATGTCCTTGCGTTCCTCGCTTGTGGGCGATTTGCGCTTCGACGAGCGCCTCGTCTTGTACGGCTGGCAGGAAGACATCGACTTCACCAGCCAAATGAGATCCAAAGGCCGCGTGGTCTGCGTGACCGCGATCACGGGCGTCCATCTCGGTATCAAGACAGGGCGGGTCAGCGGCGAGCGGTTCGGCTACTCCCAGGTTGCGAATGCGATCTATCTGATCAGGAAGGGCTCCGTTCCGGCCTCTTTCGCACTTCCGCTGATGTTCAGGAATATCGCCGCGAATCTCGCAAAGAGCCTGCGGCCTGAGCCGTATATCGATCGCAGGGGCAGGCTCAGGGGTAACATGCTGGCGATCCGGCACATCGCCATGGGACGAATCGAACCCGAATACATCCTGAAAATCTGAAGGTGGGAAGACAATGCGGAAATGGCTTGTGACAGTGGCGGCGGCTTCATTGGCGGCGGCTGCCTGCCCCTTGCCGACGGTGGCTGCCGAGTACCTCTTCGGACCTCAGGACAAGGTCAGGCTCAAGGTCTACGAATGGCGCGCATCACGCGACGTGATCTTCGAATGGACGGCTCTCAACGACAGTTTCGTCGTCGGTGCCGACGGCACGCTCTTCCTTCCATTTGTCGGCCAGATACGCGCGCAGGGCACCGCCCCCGGCGACCTCGCCCGCGCGATCGGCGACCGCCTGATGCAGCACATGGGCCTCGGCCGCCAGCCGGATGTCGCTGTCGAGATTGTCCAGTACAGGCCGTTCTACATTGTCGGCTACGTCACGCAGCCAGGCGAGTTCCCCTACAGGCCCGGGCTGACGGTGCTGCAGGCGCTGGGAATCGCCGGCGGCCTGCGAACACGCGAGGAAGACATGTCGAGGCTCGAGCGTGAAGTCATCGTGGGTCAGGGCGATGTGGGTTTGTTGGCGCTGAGCAACGTCAGTCTGCTCGCCCGCAAAGCACGGCTGGAATCAGAACTAGCTGGCAGCGACGACATCGCCTTCCCTGCGCAACTGAAGGACAGAGCTTCGAACGAGAAGGTCGCGGTGGCGATGGAGCAGGAGCGCAAGATCTTCGCCGTCCGCAAGGACGCCATGGCGACGCAACTCCGTGCCCTGCGCGAACTCAAGGATTTCCTCGAAAAGGAACTGACCTCGCTCGGCCAGCAGATGGCCTTCCACGACCAACAGATCGAACTTATCCAGAAGGAACTCGCGGGTGTTTCGGCCCTTGTCCAGAAGGGGCTGGCGGTTGCACCGCGGGAACTCTCTCTACGGGGAACGGTCGCACAGATGCAGAGCGACAGGTTGGTTGCCGAGACCTCGCTCTTGCGAGTCAGGCAGGAGATAAGCAAGACCGACATCGAGATCCTCAACCTCGGCAATAGCCAAGCCAGCGAAGTCGCTGCTGCCTTGCGCGAGACGCAACTGCAGCTCAATGAAGTGACCAGCAAGGCCAACACCGCGGTGCAGTTGTTGCACGATACCGAGGTCACGGCCCCTGCTCTGCTCGCCCTTAGAGAGCGCGCCGAAAGGGCCAAGCCGATCTTCAAGATCGTGAGGACGACGGACAGCGGCTCGCAAGAACTCACGGCTGAGGAAACGACGCCGATCGAGCCAGGCGATACCGTGAAGATCGATATCCCCGCCCCGCCGTCCGGCTTGGCTGCTCTACCTGTAGAGGACGACGTCCAGGCAGGGACGGTTTCTGTTCAAGGTACCAATTGACAGGCTTCATGATTGGCGCGGGTGCCGGCTCGCAACGCCTTCGACATGACCTCCGAACCCGAGACCGTTGGTGGCCGCCTGGACGGGTAAAGAACGCGCCGGCGTCATGGCCAGAACGGTTCAGAG
>NZ_RZRO01000094.1:0-25872 GCF_003997975.1 Mesorhizobium sp. M7A.F.Ca.US.005.03.1.1 | reverse complement strand
TTGAATATCTGAACGACAGCCCGTTGCCTGTCGCCGATCGCGTTGCTGCTTGGTGGGACGAGGGACGGGGCGGGCGCGGCCGCACGCCTTTCCATTCGATGCGCCGGTTGCGGCTCGACGCGTTGCGCGCGGCCATCGCGGCAACCGATACGCCGCTGGCCGACTGGCGAAGGACGCGCCGGTTTCCGGCATGGCTGTAATCTATCGGCGGTTCGCCCGCGCCACGACGGCGGCGGCGCGCAATCCGTTCTCGGATGCGACTTCGCACATGGCAATCGATCCCGGCGCATAATTCTGGACAAGACTGTCGGCGGCCAGCATCAGCGCCAGCGCGCCGCTGGCCGCGCCGGTGTCGCCGACCGTCATCGCCGGATAGGCCGTCGCCATCAGGGTGCGGTGCGTGCGATAGAAGCGCGGTCGGGCAATCAGCATCTCCCAGCCATGATAGCGCTCGCCATTGCCGTTCGAGACGACGAAATCGATGTCGGGTTCCGATGGTCCCGATCCCGAAACGGCGTCGCGCAGCGCGCCGAGCATGGCGCGGCCCTGGCTGTAGCGCTCGGAAAGGATGCTGTCAGTCTCCTGGGCCATGCCGATGCCATGGATGGCGGCCACGACAGGCCCGCG
Organism: Mesorhizobium sp. M7A.F.Ca.US.005.03.1.1; assembly: GCF_003997975.1. NCBI lineage: Bacteria > Pseudomonadati > Pseudomonadota > Alphaproteobacteria > Hyphomicrobiales > Phyllobacteriaceae > Mesorhizobium > Mesorhizobium sp. M7A.F.Ca.US.005.03.1.1. The sequence goes on along the minus strand of NZ_RZRO01000094.1, from coordinate 25,245 downwards.
GCCGGGTTCCCGGAGCAGCCGCACGAAGACCGCCGCCTCGCTAGGAATCACTCCTTGGGCGTTGTCCGCGCCCTGTAAACGCCCGGTCCGGCTGAGCCGGCCGAGGTCGGTGTGGTTGACGAGGCTGTCGACGCCACCGAGCAGCACCTGTGCGGCGCCTTGATCCTCCATCAGTGCAATCGCCCGTTCTATCAGTCCCACACTTGCCGCCGCGCCGCCGTCGACGACGCACGAGGCGCGGTGGAACCTCAGGCCTGTTGCGTCGACAACCGCGGCCAGGAAATCGCGCGCCGGGATATCAACGAAAGCCGGATGGTTGCGAAAGCTCTCTGGCGTCGTGATGAGCAGCGCGGTGGCCGCCGCGACCCCCGGTTCGCCCGTGCCGAGCGCTTCGTTGATAGCTCGGGCGGCCATGTTGACCAGCCATTCGCCTTCGTTGCGGCGCAGGTGCCAATGAGTGGGTATGCGCGCGACTACCTGTGGCACTCCGAACGGTTCGGCGAGCGTGATTTCCTCGAAGGCCGAAAGGCTTGCCCGAATGGCCGCGATCGTTTGCCGCGCATTCAGCCCGGCGGGCGTGACGGCGCCGCCACCGGCGACGTAGAGCGGCCACTTCATGGCTGCCACACGGCGCGGTCGACGGTGCCGTCACCGCCACGCGGGCTGAGATAGATCTTTCGCTTGCGCCGGGCCATGAGAAAGGCGGGCGTGACATGGCCGAAGACGATCTCCCGCAGCGCCGGCGTGTTCCGTTTTGTCATGTGTGAAAAGCGCGCTTTCAGTGTGACGCGCCACAGATCCGGCTCGACAATCACCGTGTCCGCGGCAAACGGACGTTCCTCGACCCGGTCGTCATAGATCAGCCGCACAGGCGCAACGATGCGCGGCAGGCGGAAGGCCCAGCGGCCGTTCGGTGTCATGCCGATGATCGTGACAGTCTCACCGCCATGGATTGCCGGCAGGTGCTGGTCCGCCGGGGCGCACAGATTGTAGCGCGGATCGAAATCCCCGGGAGGCAGGGGCCACTGCGTGTCGATCCAGGCTTGATCGTAGGTGCCGGCGAGCGGCAGTCTCGGGATCCAACCCCGCCCGAGCGGGCCGAAGCCGGCCGGTCTGGGTCGATCGGAGGGGCTGAGACAAGGTTCAGCGGGATAGGTGACATTCGGGGCTTGTGTGCGCACTGCCGGATCGGCGGAGGAGGCATGGTGATAGCCGACGCCGACCGGGTTGCGTCGGTCAAGCCGACCATCTGGCAGCGTCCCGCCATAGGCGCGCTCGTAAACGATCGGCATCGTTCGGAACAGGGCCGGCGCGCTGAAGCCGCCGGCGTCGTAGATGCGGTCTCCGACGACGTTGAGCACTTTTTGCAAGCCACTGACGCGGAAACCGACCTGCATCTCCGTCACCGGACGGCCGTTCGGCGCGTGCGCCGAACCGTTGACAAGGATTTCGGCGGCCGGCTTATGCGGCGCAATATCGGCTTCGTAGCGATTGGAGGAATTGGCTGGATCGCCGAACGGGATATCCCAGAGCGCGACCGGCATCTGGTCTTCGCAAACGTCCATCGCCGGTGCGCCGTCGAGCGCATCGAAGCTTGCCGAGAACATGACGACCAGGATTTCCTGGCCGTCGGCGTCGAGTTGCACATGTGTTGCGGTGGCGAACGGGGTGCGATTCTCTATCCCGACCGCGAACGCCATCGCTCAGCACCAGTTGCCGTGTTCGTCGAGGCCGATCGGCCAGTAGGGCATCGCGGTCAGCAGCGTCGCATAGTCGTCATGGCCGCCCTGGATCAGCCACTCGAGAAGGAACACTTCGGGAGGCACCGCGCTCGACACCGAACGCCGGTTTTCCTCGTCGCACGCAAGCCAGTACTTGCGCACGAGCCAGACCACTCTCGGGTGGCCGGCGGGGCCGGCAATCCCCTTGGCCTCGATCGTTCGGAGGATTGCCTCGCCCATCGGCAGGCCGGTCTCCATACGCTCCTGGACACTCGCGTTCCATGTCTCGGACGCGACAGCGAACACGTCCACGAAATCGAGCAGATAGGCGGCGAACAGGCCGCGATGTCCGGCCGCGCCGGTCCCCGGCGCCGCCTCTTCCGCGCGGCCTCGGACGTCACCGGGCGCACGCAGCAGCCGGTAGGTCCCGTTCTGGATGTTGTGATTGACGAGCAGTGCCATCGCTCAGGACTCCTCGAATTCCGGATCTTCCCCGATGGGAATGAAGTCGAACGTCCTCATGAAGTCCGCCAACTCGGGCTCGGTGTCGTCCAGCCACGAGAGGAGCAACGTTACGGGTGGGACCGGACCGTCCCCCTCGCTCTCTTCGGACAACTGCTTGGCCTCGGAGCCCCACATCTCACTCCCGTGCTCCGGCCCGCCGCCCGAAAGCGAGTCGTTCAGTCGCGTCGTTTCGAAGTAGTACTTCCGAAACAGGGCAATGACTCGAGGATGACTCGCTGGTCCCGCCGGCCAGCGGGCGTCGACAACCTCCCTGTTGACTTCCTGCGCATGAAGGTCACGCCACCATTCCAGCATTGGTGGCACGACGATCTTCAGCTCGTTTGTCCAACGATCATAAATGTCTTGATGCGTTATCGAGATCATTTCATATCTCTATATGCCCAGGCCGCCAATGTGCTTGTTCATCGCATCGTAAAGCTCGCGGCGATCCAGTGCCCGCATATCTTGGGACTGCTCCATGCTGTGAGCATGACAATGCGGCTGGCACGGAAGGTCGCGCATCCGCTGGGCGAAGCTGCCCGGATCGTGGCACGCTCCCATCTCCCACGCGGTCTTCTGCGGCGGCTGGTGATCGGCGATCATCGTGACCTTACCGTCAGTCTGCCTTTTGATTTTCTTGTCAATGTCCTTCAGCGCCTTGTCCTTGGCTGGGCCTGAAGCCCGACGAAGGATGTTGGCACGGTCCTTCTTGCACTGCCAGCAGGTCTGCCCTTGCACGGAAGCGCGCTGGGTCTCGGTCGTGGGGGTATAGTCCTCCGAGTACTTGTAGTCGCGCGGGCAGTCCTCCTTCATCGCGTCCTTGCCCAGCACCACCGAGAAGTCGACCATGGCGGACACGTCGACCGTGTTCGGCAGCGGGCTCGCGGTATTCTGCTCCATCGGATCGCCGTGGCGGCAGACACCCTTGCCCTCGACCTTGACCGTGAACGACCAGAGCTTGAACGAGCCCTTGCCCTTGATGCGATGGGTGACCACGCCGGCGCCTAGTCCTGGCGTGGCCGCTTCGTTGCCCGTGCTCAGCGCCACTTCGGAAGAGTTCTCCAGCGCCGTCGGTGTTCCCTGCACCTTGACGCTCTTGCTGCCTTTGATGAGATCGCTGGCCGAAAGCATGTTGACATATGGAACCGGCACCGGTCCCGCCGGCGGCGGCGGCGGGCTGAGGCAGACGTCGCCGGGCGCGACGCCCTTGCCGCCGCTTGCCTGGTGGAAGAAGCCCATCTTGTCGGCGTAGACCGTGTTACCCATGGCTCAGGACTCCGCCGTCTCCGGCCGTGCCGCGCATCGCTGGCAGGCCATTTTGAGCAAGGTCGTGGATGTCGGCGAAGCCGAACTCCCTGACCTCCCAGTCGTCGCTCCAGAATGCGATCTTGTCGGTCGCGGCGGCGCCGCCCGGACGTGGCAAAGTCTGAAGGCTTTGGGCCAGCCGGGTCTGCGCCCAGTAGTTGTCGACGCAGTTCTGAAGAAGCGAGGCCACTGCATCGTACCACGGGTCGCCCGGCTCCGGCGGCGGACCCAGCCGCACGATGGCGAACGGATAACGGCGGCCGACGCGATCCTCGCTCATGCGCCAAGCGCCGGAGCAGGGCTGTTCGCCGAAAATACCGCCCTTGACTATGAAGCGCCAGACACGCGAATCTAATTCCCCCTCGTCTGGCCTCTCGCGCAATTCCATCGACATCCAGCGGTCCCAGCGGTCGATGAAAGTCCGCGGCAGGTTCGCGGAGACGAAGTCTCCAGTTGCCGGAATCTTACCGAAGAAGCCGATGATCATATCTGCGGTGGACATGTGAACTTCTTGAACATTTCGAGGTTGTACGGATTTTCGACGCTGGCGGCCTTGAGCTCGAAATCGGCATACATGCCTTTCGTGCCCAGGCGCAGGCTGTAGACATCGGTCAGCGAAGTGCTGGCGAAGCGGCCACTGCGGAGCATCCTCAGCCACGCCCAGCTGCCGGTTTCGTTAAGCATTATTTCAGGCGATCCGTCGATCGGCTGGAAGGCGAGCGAGATGACGCCCGTGCCGTCCTTGCCGGGCCATGTCATGGGTTGCGGCCGCGTTGCGTTGTTGTAGTAGACGAGGCTCTGGCCATCGAGATTGAGCGTGACGCGCGTGACGTTGGGAGACAGGTCCTTCGGTTCAAGCGTGAAGCTCATCACCGGTCCGCTGCCGCCCGCAAACAGATCGTCGCGGATATGCCTGGCCTGCTCGAATGCCGCCAGGGCCGAAGCATCAAGGCCGAAATCGGCGCGCCACTTCCACGGCTGGCTGGTCATGTCGACATAGTTGATCAGGTGGTCGTTGATGAAACCGTCGATCAGCCCGGCCGGTCCGAACAGCCTTGCGAAATCCCGCACGTTGACGTCCACCGCGCTCTCGGCGCTGAACGGATAGCGGTCGTTCAGCGCCGCCTGGCAGAAAGGCAGGATATCGGCCCGCCAGATGGCGTTGAGCTCCGAAGTGACCGCCTTCTGAGTCAAATTGCTGGTGTCGCCGGCAATCCCGCCCAGCCAACTGCTGATAGGGTCGGGCAGGATCTGTGCCTGCCGGGCGACCGCTCCCGTCAGTTCGGCAAGGCCGCCCTGCTTCTTGATGGCATCCTGCGGATTGGGGTTCGCGGTGACCGTCTGCAGCACGTTGGAAAGTGCGGTCAGCGCGACGACCGCAGCATCCAGTGCCGGCGGCTGGCCATCGACCTCGGCAATGGTGCTCTTGAGTGGTTTGAAATGCTCGGCCACAAGATTGCCGGTCAGGTCCACCTCGCTGGCCGAACCCGCCCGTGGCAACAGTTTTGCCCCTGTTTTCACTATCTTGCCAAGCTTGCCCAGTTTGCCGAGCAGTTTCGAGCCGCCTTTGGCTGCCGCCTTGTCATCTCCGGCGGGCGCGTCATCCGAACGGGTGAGCTCCGTCTCCTGCACCACTGCCGTCAGCAGGCGCTTCAGCGCGGAATCGGCGCTCGAAAGATCCTTGAGGTTCTCACTGGCGACGATGAGATCGGTCAATGGCGCGAGCCTCATGTCGCGCAGGAAGCTGTCCCATTGCGCGATATAGTCGTCATAGTAGAGCTTCAGAATATCCTCGGACAGCGCCGAGACCGAGGTTTCGGAGTTCTCTGAGCAGCCGCCAGCGAAAACGGCACGATCGAGCGCGGCCTGTGCGGCGACATCGTCGATGCGATCGAGAATGACGTCGTGGAAGCCGGCATAGGTGAAGGCGCCGGAAATGCCGACGCGAAGCGTCTTGGCGGAACGCCGCGCAAACACCTTGCCGCCGTTTGGGCCGGCGAAATTCGCCGGGACCCACTCCTTGAGCCCGGCCACTGCCGGATCGGCCAGCAACTGTTTGTAGGCGCGCGCCGGCAACGAAATGGTGCACACCGTTTTCAGCGCTTCGGCAACCAGGGCCTGGTCGGGCGCGACATAGCTCTCGTCGACCGTCATCCGGCGGATGGCGGCAAGCTGATGCTCTTCGGCATCGGCGGTCGGAAATGGTGCCGCGGCCGCGAATTCGGGCAAGCTGTTCGCCCACCAGTCTTGGGCGTAATCGGGATCCATCTGAGACAGGCCCGTCATCATGCGATAGGTTTTCAGCGCTCCGAGCATGAAATCCGGGTCGCGGATTTGCCGCCACATCGTCGCTTCGAGCAAGGCGATCATGCGCGGCTCAAGAACATTGCGCAGGGCATGATCGTACGTGTCGGTCTGCGCCCGCACCATTTCCGCGGAGGCCGATGGTCCCAGCAGATCCTGTGCGGCGCCAGGCGGTGCTGTCCGGGCGGTTGCGACCGCGTCCATCGCACCGAGCGCGCCGTCCATGGCGGGCTGCTCCACCGATGCCGGCGTTGCAGCGACGGAGGTCAGCGGCGTCTGCAGCGCTTCGAACTGGCCTGCCTGGGCCGTTATCGCGTTGCGGTTGTCAAAATAGGACCAGGTGAACAACCCGCCGGCCAACAATGCCGCCGCCGCGCAAGCGGCTGCCGCACCCCGCCAGATCCAGGCGCGGCGCCGTTGCGCCAGCGGATCGAACGTGCCGAGGCCCGCTTCCTTGAAGATGACTTCGGTCAGCAGGTTCTTCAGGAAGAAGCTGCGTTTTTCGACCCTTGGTGCGGGCAGCGCCCGTCGCGGCGGCAGGCCGAAGGACGAAGACAGCGCCGCGGTCAGCCGGTCGATGGGCGCTCCTTCCTGCGTCGCTGATGTCAGATAGAGCCCGCGCAGCCAGGCGACCTCTTCATACCGGCTTTCGCCGAACATTGCCTCGACCAGCACCTGTATCGGTTCGGACAGGCTTGCCAGTTGGGCGGGAAAGCGGAAAATCTCGGCACGGGCGGCGAGTTTGTCCTCATCTTCCAGCCGCGGCACCAGCCTCCGCTCAAGTTCCGTCGCCAGCGCGGAAATTTCCCGTTCAATGGTCTTGGCATCGACACGCGCTTCCAGCGCGAAGGTGGTCCCCCATACCTGCTCGCGCGAAGCCGTGGACAAGCCGCCGAAGAAAGCCTCGAAGCCCTTGATCAGATCGGCCTTGGTCAGCATCAGATAGACCGGAAGGCGGATTTCGAGCCGGTCGTTGAGTTCGGCCAACCGGCGGCGGATCTTGCGGCCGTGCGCCTTGATGGCTTCATCGCCCTCCCAAAGCACGTCGATCGAAAGCGCGACGATTACGCCATTCAGCGCGCGGCGTCCGCGGTGCTTTTTCAACAGGTCGAGGAAGCCCAGCCATTCAACCGCGTCCACATCGGGCTGGCTCTCCTGCTGGACATAACGGCCGGCCGTGTCGATCAGAACCGCATGTTCTGAAAAGAACCAGTCGCAGTTGCGCGTGCCGCCGACCCCCTGCAGGTCGTCGGTGAGGTCGATCGGAAAATTCAGCCCGGACTGCCGCAAGGCCGTGGTCTTGCCGGTGGCCGGCGGCCCGACGATCACATACCATGGCATTTCGCGCAGAAACTTTCGTCCGCCCAGCTTGCGGCGCTTCAGTTCGGCCATCACCTCGGCGAACTTGGCACCGACGGCCGCGACATTCTCTTCGCCGGGTCTGAGCGGCTTTTCCACCACCGGCGCGGCAATCTCGGCGACGAACATACGGTTGGCGCGGATCGCCCGGCGCTGGGCGACGATCAGCCAGATCAGCCAGAAGATGACCAGCAGCGCAATGATGACGATGCGCACGTTATCAGAGGCGAACGGTTCATAGGGACCGACCCTGACGATCGGACCGAACACCCAGATGACCAGGGAAAGCAGCGTGAGGCCGATCAGCGTCCATAGCCAGCGTGATGTCAGGACAGCCCAAAGGAAGCGCAGGATGAACATCTCACAGCCTCTTTTCGACAAGCACCTCGACGCGGCGGTTCAAGGCCCGCCCCTCGCGCGTGCTGTCGGTGGCGACTGGATCGGTGGCCGCGCGGCCCTCGGAATGGACGCGATCCCGCGGCACTCCGTTCTGGACCAGCATGTCGGCAATCGTCTGGGCGCGAGCCTCCGACAGTCGCTGGTTGGTCGACAGCGGATTGGTCTTTTGCAGGGGAACGCTGTCGGTATGACCGACGACGGTGATGTTTCCGATCAGCTCCTGGTTGGCGAGGATCACCTTGGCGAGCGACCCGATCAGGGGCTCGAAGCCTTCGGTCAGTTGTGGCCGTGACGACTGGAACAGTTCGGGATTGGAGGCCTGGATCGTCAGCTTGGCCAGCGAAACGCTTTCGGTGCCGCTGAGGGCGGATTTGAGGTCGGCGGGCGCCCCGGCCTGAAATTCCGGCAACAGCGCAAAATCCACCTTCTCCGGCGGCGGGGCATCGACTTTGGGCGACGTGCGGGTGATGTCGCCGCGCGCGGGCGGCGGCAGCGCGCGAACAAGTGCGGAGAGCTCGACCGCCTGGCTGCTCAGTGCCATCGAGAGCCCGACATGGATTGTCATGGCTGCAACCGCCGCACCGAGCGCCATGACCCAGATCGGAACGATGAAGCGCTGCGGCTCGTCAGATGCGATCACGCCTTTCCAGTTTGGCGACAGTGGCGCGCCTTCGGCGTCGGCATCGCGTAGGAAGCGTGCCGCCGCCACGCGAACGGCATTGAGCGAGCGGTCGCCGGATCGGGCCGACACGCGATATTTGCCACGAAAGCCAAGCGCCATGCATTGATACTGCAGTTCCAGCAATTCGCGATCACGGTTGGGATGGCGCTCGAGTTCGTCGAGACGGGTGAAGAACTGCGTGCCGGCATCGACATCGCCGCGCAGCATGACCACAAGCGGCTGCCGCGGCCAGGCGCTGGCGCCGCCCCATGGCGTGTTCAGGGCCAGATCGTCGAGCAACGCCGCCACCACCCAGGCCGCCTGGTCGGCGCGCTCCATTGAGGATCCGACCGACATAGCCGTGTCGCGTGCCCGGACCAGTTCTTCGAGCAATCGGGTACGCAATGCTTCCGGATTGTCCGGCGGCAGCGCACTTTCAAGCTCGGGACCGAATTCGAGCAAGGGCGCAAATGCGTTGACGAGTGCGTTCGGATGGGTGCGGGAGCGCTTTACCGACGCGCTCGGCAAAGGTGGCGCCATCGGCCGCGGCATCGGCGCGCCGGTCAATCGAATGCGGGTGCGTTCGCGATCCTCCGACAGTCCGAACGGATCATCGCGGCTCATGATCTCACCTGTTCACCGAATAGCAGTCCACCTGCGGCTCGCTTGGCAACACGCCCGAAACGCCGATGACGAAGCCGGGAGCGTCGAGCAGCGACGCCCAGTGCTCACTTTTCTGGTCCAGTTCCAGACATAACCGATCGCCATCGTAAGGAATCTCGCGCGGCTGGGAATGAAGCGGTTTCAGCGGAATGCCGGGCAAGCGCGATTTCCACAGGCCCTCGAACTGGTCGGCCGAGCCGACGGTTGCCTGATTGACGAATATCTTGCGCAGCGCGTCTTCCGACAACTCCGAACCGACCCGGATGACGATCCGGCTGGCCACCAGCAGCTTCGGATTGTCGATACGGATCTTCCAGACATTGGTCGAATGCCGCATGACAGGCAGCGCACGCGATTTCGGCTCGATGTAACGCAGGCTGAGGATGAGCGAGCGCAGCGCATCCGCCAGCGCCGAATAGGCGGGGCCAGGCGCCATGTGATCGTAGGCGGGCAACTCGCCCAGCCGCCGCGCGCTCGATCCGTAGGTCGCCATCGAACCGGCGAGACCGGCAAGTTCCAGGTAAAGCTCGGCTGGATGGAACACATCCTGAGCCAGCATGTGGGCCAGCCGCGGACGTGCCGCATTGGCGAGATTGAGCATCAGCAAATCTTCGACGCTGCGCCCAGGTCCGCCCATGACCATCTTGCCATGCGCCTCGGCGATCTGGTCGAGGCCGGTGACAACTTCCAGCAGCAATTGCCGGTACCAGGCCACGGCGCCCGTAACCAAGGTCGGTGGCAGGAAGGTCTCGTCCAGGGAGACGCCGCCATCGGCTCGAATCCCCTTGAGGTCGGCTATCGGCAAGGCCGTGTAGCCACCGACCGACTTGCCGGGTGCGAGCAGCAGCGCCTGCGGCCGGGCAATTTCGATTTCTTCAGGGTCTGAACCGCCCTGGACGGCGTCACGCACCGAAACGATCCGCCCATGATATCGCGCACCCGAGGCGGCAGCGTGTGCCGGATCGAAGCCGACACCGCCCGGAGGCTCCAGCGGCAAGGCGATCAGCACCGGTCCGGCGCCCGTGTCAGGGGTGACCGGCAGCGGTCGCGGCGCGTCCATCATGTCCGGGATGGAAAAAGGTGTCCCATCCGGAAAGATGCCCCGCGCGGACAGGATCGAGATCTGGCCGGCTTCCAGCAACGCCTGGTCCAGCGTCAGCTGTTGGAAACCGAACGTATGCAATTGCCCGGCCTGCAACGCGCCGCGCACCGTCGCCTCGAAAAAGCGATCCTGCTGCTGGAAATGCTGGGTCCGCAGGAAAAGCCCTTCGGACCATAGCACCCTGTTTGCATTGCTCATGCCGCTACTCTCTGCATCGAGCTCCCCTTGCCCTTTGCCGCTAGGCGGAAATGCCGCCGCTGCCAAGCGTGACGTTGATCGTGAATTTCGATCCCGACGACACCGACTTAGTTGTCCGCCAGTTCCGGCCGCCGGGCTCGCGGATCAGAGCAACAAAGCCCAGCGCCGTCGCGTCCGGCTCGACCGTGATGGTTTTGGATGCGGATTTTCCCGGCCCGACGGAAATCTGGTCGGATCCGATGAGATCGCCCGCCAGCGCCGTGCCGGCATCCCCCTGCAGCGCGAAATAGTCGGCGGAATTGAATTTGCCGGTGCTTTTCAGCCGCATCACCAGGATCGTTACCGGCCGGTCGCCGCCGCCTGGTCCCGGGTTCATGCCAGCACCGCCGTTTACGTTGACGGTGATCACCGATGGTTTCGGCGGACCACTCTGGCAAGCCGCAAGCAACCCTGTCGCGCCCAAGGCAACAACAAATTCACGTCGATCAATCATCTCTCACTCCTCCTCATATGCATCTCGAAAATCAGCGCCGATTTCGCCAAGGAAGCTCTTTTCAGCACTCTCGGCGATTTCACGATGGCGCTTCTGGTAAAGTTCCCACAGCTTGGCGCCCCGCCCCCCAGAGAGAAGGGTTCCGATCGCGGAATTCGATTTCAGCTCTTCCTCGATCACTACCGGGTCAAAACGGTCGATCATCCGCCGCATGGCGGTCTGTATGCCTCGCCAGGCGCGTACGTGATGTTGCGCGAGATCGCGCACCGCATCGGTGATTGCCGCTTCACCGCCGAGAAATCCTGGGCTGCGCTCAGCGATAAGCGTTATGATGGCGTCGTCGACGGTCGGCAGGAACTTGAGCGGATTGACTTCGGAGGCCCCGACCATGGTCTGCGCGACGCGCGCGTTTCCCTTTTCCTCGGCCCGCTTGCGCAGAAGCTGCATCAGGCCTTCCATCATCATCCGGTATTCGCGACCGAACTTCTCCATTTCCGCGATGCTGTCGCGTCCGGGGAAATCGGCTTCCTCGACACCCATGCCATGCAGGAATGCGGCGCGAAGCGCCATCTCCTCCGGCCGCGCCGCACCCAGCGCCGGGGCGGCTTTGGGAGCAGCACCCACACGTGGTGAAGCAGGGGTAGCTGCGGGCTGCACCGGCAAATCCCAGGGATTGGCTGATTGGGATCGCTGGGCGATGCGCTCGCGCTGTTCGATCGAACTGGCGCCGTTCGCCGAACTGAGCGTGGCGGCTGGTCCGAAAGCAAAGTCATCATGGGTTCCGGACGGCTTGTCACGGGCGGCTTGGGCTGCGCGGTCGGGGGACGGTACCGCGTCGAGGCTGAACGGGTCCGCTTGGCTCGCCGCGCCGCCCGGTTCGCGATAAGGGGCGGGATTTTTCGACACCGGCGTCGAAACCGGATCGAGGCTGAACGGGTCATCGAAAGCGGCCGAGTGGCGCTGGTCGGAGTTGGCACGTTCGAATGCACCCGCAACCGGCTGCTCGAAAGGGTTCGGCAGATCGGCCGGACGTGGCCGTCGCGGCTCTTCTTCGACCTTGGCGGAAAAGAAGTCATCGCGACCGATGCTCACCGGGGCCCGGGATGCTGGCGGCGCGCGTTCCGAAACCGGCTGGCCGGCCGCTGGTGCTTGAGTGGCTGGCGTTTGCAGGTCGACATGGACGACGTAGTCGCCCAATCTCAGCCGCATGCCACTTTGAAGGCGCGTCGACTTGCCGGCACCGAGCGGGCTGTCGGAGTCGTTTATGAACAATCCGCTGCTCGACGTGTCGGTGACGAAATATCCATCTCGCCCGCCAGAGATCTTGCAATGTGCCCTTGAAACGAACATGTCGGGATCGTTGATCTGCCAACCCGCGTCCGCGCTGCGGCCGATCACCAGCTCACCCTCGTCAAGCCGGGCCTGCCGCACCGCCTGGGTGCGTGGCCCTTGCTCCAGTGTCAGCAGCAGGCTCATGCCGCGACCCCCGTCATTTCCGGCCGCCATCCGACGATTGTCCGCAGCCGCATGTCGTCAGCATCGCCCCTTTCGATGGGTCGCGCAAGCCAGGCGGTCCGCCCGAGCCGAACCGCTCCGATTTGGGGCGGCGGTACGGCTTCACGCGCAAGCACGATGCGCAGATCGACGTCGAGCGACTCCCCGACCATGTCGCGAACGGCCTGCTTGAACAGCTTGAGCCGCTCGCCGCCAGGCAGGAACGCCTTGAACTCCTCATACCCCAGCGGGCCGACACGCAGTTCGATCCTGCTTTGGCGGCTGAAAACGCGTGGGCCGATCGTCGCGCCCTTGCCGAGCCCTGCAAAGGCCTTTGCAAGACGGGTCTGGAGACCGGTTGGTACTGTTATCCAGGCGGAGATGAACTCCTTGATCTGTACCGGCGCCTTGAACGCTTCCGCCAGGAACAGCGTCAGCCGTTCCGGGCCGTCGACCTGATTGGCCAGCGAAGCCGCCTGGCGAAGCTTCACCGTATCGAGATTGGGGTCCTGCGTGCCGGGAAGTCCGATCCCGGCCATGGCTTCAAGCATGGCGCGACCGCGCCCGCCGACCGCGCGTTCGGCCTGCACGGCCGGGTGCGCATCCGCCCACGCCCGATAGTAGAGGGCGATCATACGGTGCTGCAGAATGTTGACGAAGTCGACGAACATCGTGTCGCTGGTCAGTTGTGCCTCGGCGCCGGCGAACCAGCGTTGCGAGAGCCGGTCGAGCACCCAGCGCGTCAGATGCAGCGGCATTGGACCCTCGGGTCCCAGCAGACCAAAATTTGCCACCGTGACCCGGGCCGGTGCCGCATCGCGGGCTTCGCGGAACACAACCAGGTCCCGTGCGGAAAAGGCTAGGCGCACATGCTGGCCGAGCCGTGCCGGCTCACGGTCGGGACGGCCGGAATGGCCGAACAGACCGTTCCGTTGTTCGAGGCGGCGCAGCAGTTCGAAAAAGTCGAACGTCTCGGACAGACCTTCGGCCCTGTTCGGGCCGGGCGTGTCTAGATCAGGTAGCGATTGCCGGGCGTCATCGGCCATGGCACATCCTCCTGCTTCTGCAGCAGCCGCGTGCGAGTTCGCACGAAGCCGTTTATCCCGGCGTGACGAGCAAACAACCGCGCCAGCAAGGCCGAAAGCAGCAAGGTACTTTGGCCGGCCAGGACCGATTGATCAACATGCAACGTGACTTCGGTACCGCGTCCAAAGCACATCGGTCCATCGATTTGCAGACGTTCGATGACCGGCTGCGAGTCGATACGCACGATCGAATGCACATTTCGGGCAAGGCTTGGATCGCCGCGATCGGCATAAAGGTCGAGTAGCGCATGCAGGGGATCGATGCCGCGGCCTTCTTTGGCAAGACTGAGAAAGTTGAGCGCGAGCTGCGCCACCAGCCGCCAGGCGAGATCATCGGCCCGCGATTCCCCGTCGGCCCCAGCAGGCAGTGCCGCAGGAATAGCTGGCTGCGGCGCACGCAAGGCGCCAAGAAGCCTCACGGTTTCGACCGGGTCGCCGGCCTCTAACGTCAACGTCGGATTGTCATCGAGGATCGGCAGATCACGATTGGTGCAAAGCGCCATCACGTCGAGCCGCTTCAGCGGCCGGGTCGCCGGCCTTACGAGCGGCCGGGACACGGCCAGGAAAACGTCATCCCCGGTATAGGACGTTCGCGTCAGGCCTTCGCGGCGCTCCTCCTCCATCGCGCGGCGAGGGCGCCTTTCGGTCGAATAGACCCAACCACTACCGCCGTTCTGACCCAGGCTGAAGAGCTCGGGGATTTCAGCGTCGTTACCTTCCGTGTCGGCGTCCTCGACGCGGATGACCCGGTAGATTTCGAAGTCACGCGCCCGCGTCCGGTCCGCATGCAACACCTGGCGCGTCTTGCGTTCATCGACTTCGACGACGTTGCACTCGCGTTCGAACAGATTGATGATCGGTGTCGCGAAAAGTTCGAAGTCCGCCGGCGTCAGATCGGCCAGCTCGGGAACCGTGCGTTTGAACAGGAAAATGATCTCGAGTCCGGCCGCGCATTGGCGCACGACAGGCTGCAATCCCAAAACCCGTGCATAGTGAAAACGCTCGGGCATCATGAAGTATTCGCGCAGCAACCGGTATCCTTCGAATGTCGGGCGGGTGCGCGGCATCAAGGCCTCGTCGTCGCTGATGCCGATCATCTCGGGTGCCGGCAACGGCGACAGCGGGTTGGTCTTGCCTTCCGGTCGCGCTGCTGTGGCCGCGCAGGCGCCGAAAATCGCATCGAACAGTAGCGGCGCCTTGGTGCGTCCGGCAAAATAGAGGTCAAGCCGGTCGAGAGCCAGTTCGTCGAGCTTGCCTTTTCCGGTCCTGGCCAGCGTGAGGCGGAGCGCCGACTCGCCGCTGACACCGCCGATCGGTCCTATGCCAGCCATCGCCATCGCACTGCGGTCCTGAAAAAAGCTGACCGAAGTGACCGCGATCGGCCATAGAGTCATTTCCTGGGCGGTTGAGAAAATGCAGCGCGTTGACAGGCCTGGCTGCAGGCTGGAAACCAGCCGTGTGTTGCGCTTGACGACGTGGCCGGCCAGCATGGTCTGGACCTGCTGGCCGGGTTTCAGCACCGCCATCGCCGTTGCCGGCGCCGGCGTGACCAGATCGGGATAGAGAACGTCGAGCACACTGCGGGAAAATCGCGAGCGCTCGGCATCGACCTTTAGCCGGGTGCGCGCGGCCAGGAAGGCTACGCCATCGAGCAGGCGCTCGACATATGGGTCCGGACACGGCACCGTATCGAGGGAAAGATTGCGCGCCACCGCCGGATGCATGTCTGCGAATTCCGATGCAAGAGCGCGGATATGGCTCAGTTCCTCCTCGTAATATTCGACGAAGACCCGATCCATCTCAGGCCTCCCCAATTTCGGTCCGCGCCAAACCGTTGTCGAGATTGATCGTGGTGCGCAGGCGCATGCGTTCGGGAGTCGGGGTCATGATCAGAACGGCGTCTATCTCGATCTTCAGGCCGACGGTGTTGTCGCCAAGCGTGACCGTTACCTTTGTTGCGCTTTCCTTCAGGCGGGGCTCGAAGGTCGCGAGCACCATGCGGATCTCACGTGCCAACACCTCGCGATCGAAGTCGCGCGACGAGCGGCCCGAGAAGGAGGGCACGCCGTAATTGACCACGCTGCGGCGGACCTCCGGGAAATCGGCAAGCGAAGGGGGATTGTCCGCAACCTGTTCATTTTCCAGGTCGGAAAGAAGCGGCGTCGCCTCGAAGCGCTCTGTGTTGAAGAGCGCCTCGATGTCACGCCGTACCGCTTCCCTGAGCACGCGCGCCGATACCACCACGCCACGGCTTTCGATTTCGACGCGGTGCTGGGTCTGAACGGCCAACCGATGCAGACGGCGTTTCTGATCCGGTGTCAGTACCACATCGGCGTCGATGGCACGCGTGCTGCCGGCAACGAGTGTGTCGAGACGGTCCGCGCCAAGCTCGTCGAGCAGGACATGGCGCAGCCCGTCTATTTCCGAGGTCAGGCCCGGCAGATCATTGACGAGACGATCCCAAAGCGACGGCTGGACGGCTTCGCTTTTCGCCCGCAAGCTGCCAGTGGTCTGCTGCATGCCCGCGCCGGGTCGCCGAACCTCACTTGCCGACATAGACATCCATTTCGGCTTCATCATTGCCGTCATAGACGAATTTGATCTTCTTGTAGGCGAAGCTGACCTCTTCCTGGATCAGGTCTTCCTCATCCTCGGCCTGCGACATGTCGTATTCCATGATCGAGGCGTCGGTGAGGGTAACGACCAGGTAATCCTTGGTCTCGCCATCGATGGTCCGGCGGGCCGAGAACACCACCTCATCAAGGGCCTTGTTTTCGAACAAAGCCTTTTTCAGATAGGGCGATGATTTGTCGTAGTGCTTGGTGAATTTGATCATGCCCATGGAGACGCGGCCACGGCGTGACAGCGAATTGGGATCATAAGGTGCGACCATCTTGTAGTCGACGCCATGGATTTCGATCTCGTCATCGTGGCCGTCGCGGGTGCTGGGGCCTTTGATATCGGGAACCTTCAGGAAGCCATCAATCTTCGTAGTCGGCATTGTGTTTCTCCACCGCTTTCAAAAAACCAGGTTGTCGTTGCTGCGATCAAGTCTTAACGGACGGTAGTTCCGAGACCAGTCGGAGCGACGCGTTGATGCCCTCCAGCTGGTAATGCGGGCGCAGATAGAAGCGGGCATTATAATAGCCCGGCCGCCCCTCCACGCTGTCCACCTGGACCTCGGCGGCGGCAAGCGGGCGCTTGGCGCGTGCCTTGTCGTCGGCAAAGGCCGGGTTGGCCAGCACGTATCGATTGATCCACTCGGTCAACCAGATCTGCATGTCGGCGCGCTCCTTGAACGAGCCGACCTTGTCGCGCGCGATCGCCTTGAGGTAGTGCGCAAAGCGCGAGACCGGGAACAGGTAGGGCAGGTTGGCGCTCAGCCGCTCGTTCGACTGTGCATCGGGGTCGACCAGCCGCCCCGCCCGCGTTTCGTCGTCCTGCAGCGAGTGTGCTCCGATGAAGGCCGCGAGATCGGTATTCTTCCGGTGCAGGATGGGCATCAGGCCAAGCTTGGCCAGTTCCGCCTCGCGCCGGTCGTCGATGGCGACTTCCGTGGGACATTTCATCGCGATCGAGCCATCATCGGTCGGGAAGCTATGCACCGGCAGGTTGAGCACCGTGCCACCATTCTCCACGCCGCGGATCTGCGTGCCCCAGCCGAAAAGCTTGTGACTGCGGTTGATGTTGACGCCCATCGGGAAGGCGGCGTTCATCCAGACATATTTGTTGTGATCGCCCTCCACCTCTTCCTCGAAGGTGAAACCCTTCACCGGAACGGTATCGGTGCCGTAGGGCAGCCGCGCCAGGACGCGGGGCATGGTCAGGCCGATGTAGCGAGCGTCCTCACTCTCGCGCAACGACTGCCACGAGGCATAGGCGGGGTTGGAGACGATCTGCTGCAGGTCTTGCGGGTTCGGCAGTTCCTGCCAGCTGTCCATGCGAAATAGGCGCGGCGAAGCGGCCGCGATAAACGGCGTATGCGCGGAAGCGCAGATGCCGGAGATGTTGCGCAGCAGGCCGACGTCACGTGGGTGATTGGAGAACTCGTAGGCGCCGATCACGCAGCCGATTGGTTCGCCGCCAAGCATCGAATACTCGTCTGTGTAGACTTTCTTGAAGATCGGGCTCTGGTCCCACATCTGACCTTCATAGTCTTCAAGCGTATCGGCCAGCTGCTCTTTGGAGATGTTCATCACCCGGATCTTCAGCTTCTGATCCGTCTCGGTGTTGTTGACGAGATACCACAGCCCTCGCCATGTGCCTTCCATCTCACGCACTTCCGGCGCGTGCAGGATTTCGTTGACCTGTGTCGTCAGCATCTTGTCAATGCCGGCGATCAGCGACTTGATCGATTTGATGGCATTGGAAGAGATGGTCGTGGTGTCGGAACGGGACTGCGCCGCGAGCGCGAGATTGCGCACGAGCTGTTGCAGCTTCTCGCTGTCGTCCTTCTTGACCTTGAAATCTTTTTCGAGGAGTCCGCTGAATTCATCGAGGTTTATGGCTTCGGCCTCCGCGGCGACTGAGGCGGTCTTTTGCTGTTCGGCCATGATCATTCCCCAACCTTGTCGTCGTCGGCCAGCGCCTGGCTGGCAATCTTGCCAAGAAGCGGTTCGTTGTTCAGAAGCTGCGCGATGCGCTTTTCAGCATCGACACGGCCATCCATGAAGCCGAGCAATTCCTCGAGTTGTCGACGCATCTTGAGGATCTCGGCCAGTTGCGGAACTTGCTCGGCAATCTTGTCGGGGGCGAAATCACCCATCTTGGAAAATGTAAGATCGAGCGCCAGTTCCTCGTCACGCTCCTGGCCCTCGGCCTGCGGCAGCGTGTTCTTCACCCGCGCTTTGACGCGGGGGCCGAGCGCCTCCATGAATTTTGGGAAGCGGTTCGCGTCGGTCTCGACAAAGGAGCGGTCCAGCACCGACTTTGACGCTTCCTTGGTTTGCGAAGCACCGGCAAGGTCGGCCATCACGCCCATGACAAACGGCAGTTCGATCGTCGTCGGGCTGCCGTAGGTTTCCACATCGTAGGCGATCTGCACCCGCGGCGCGCGATTTCGTTCGATGACCTTGGCTTTGCTTTCGGCTGGCATGTGTTGTTACCTTTCATCCTTCTGAGCCGTCTTCTTGGCATCGGGAACGCCGGCCAGCAGCCTGAACTCCTTCAGCCCCGAAGGGGCGAGATCTTCCATCAGTTCAACGAAATCCATGTGCACCATCCGACGGACCCGCCGAGCCAGGTGCGGAATTGGGCTCGACGGTTCGGTACGGTCATAGAAGGCGACGACCAGGTCGAGGCATTTCACCACGTCGTCGCGCGAGGAGATCCGGTCGGGGAGTCCCGTGCTCGAGTCCGCATAGCTTGCCATACTTGCCATAGCATCGGCTCCATGACCGTTTCGAGCAGGCGTTGCCAGTTCCGTCGGCACCGCCTGCGTGGCTGCGCCATTCGTCACCGCGCCGGCCGCTGAATTCCGTTCAAGTGTCGTCAGCAAACGCTGCAGGAACCGTTTTAAGTCCGGAACGGGAGTGCCGCTGCTCTCGAGACGAGCGTTGAGCGCAGTCTCGAGCGCATCCAGTGCCGTGATCGTCGCCCGGGCGTCGGCGATGAGCTGGACCATCTCCGCATTGGCCTGATCGATCTGTGCCGCACATGCGGCACGCACCCGATTCAAGAGTTGTCCGTGCGCACTGACCAGCTGCGCTTTTTCCGCCGCATTCAGCCCCGAGGCGGCTTCCTGGAGCATGACGCGATCGTCGAGCGCACCCTTCTCCAGGTCCTTGCCCTGAACCGGGCCGATTGCGCGCGGCGCGAAGAACGTCATTTGCCGCAGATTCGCCAACAACCCGTCCTGACCATTCTGCAGGTCGATCAGCGCGTTGATACGGCGCAAGGCGGCATCGCGCGGCGAAGCGTTGGGCCGCATAGCCGGATGCATGGTGTCCCAATGCTGATCGAAGGTCTGCGCGATCAGCGTCAGACCTTGCGCCAATCCGGCCAGCCCGTCTTCATTGGCCAGCGCGCGCGTGACGATGACAAGCAGGCGCAAGTCCCTGCCATGCGCGCGCAATTCCTCCGCCTTTGCGAGCACAGCGGGCCAGTCGACTGGAATCGTGCTTTGCGAGCCGGCCTTATTGTTGCCGTCGTGGACGACCTTGAGTTGGGCTTCGGTCAGGCGCTCCAACTCATGGAAAGCCGGGTCGTTGCGCAAATCTTCCCCGGACGGATTCTCACCGTCTAGCGAAGAAAGCCAGAGTGCGAGATCAATCACACCAACCCCCAGCGAAGGCCCTCAAACCTTATGTGACCCTACGTTATCACACCGGTGCACTTTACCACAATTCAACGAGTGCTCCAAAATTAACAGAAGCTGAACACCGCCGAGTACCGAACTCCGTGGCGCAATTGTCAATCCGTATGAGAAATGCATCGCGCAGGGCGCGCAATTCCGCTGTTGTTTGCAGCCGGTGGTGCAAGACTTCCACAATACGAGGAAGCTGGCTGAACCAGGCATTGAGGCCTCGTCCACAACGCACTTTGTCAAGTGGCGGCATCTGTGGCAGTTTATCGGCTGGCAGATTGCAGGAGCACGTTCGATGGAACAGCGCCGGTCGTCGCAGAGCTTCAAGCGTAAGGAACTGGTCGGCAAGCTTGATCCTGTCGGGGTGCGCGCCTTCAAGGCCGCGGCCGATAGCGCCAAGCTGCGCGGCAATCCTTACGTCGAACTCGTTCACTTCATCGAGCAGCTGGTGCTTTCCGACCGCTCCGATGTGCAAATGATAATCGCCGATGCGGGACTGGATGCCAGCCGGCTCACGGCAGATATGACCCGTGCCGTCGACAAGTTGCCCTATGGCGCAACCTCGATCGAGGAATTCTCCGATCATATCTTCCATGCAATCCAGGAAGCCTGGAACCTCGCGACGCTGGAGTTCGGCGTCGAGGAAGTCCGCAGCGCCCATATTCTGCTTTCCTGCCTGAAAACCCCGGTTCTGGAAGGCCTGCTGTCGAAGATCAGCGGCGAGTTCGACAAGATCGACGCCGATACGGTTGTCGCGCGGTTCGCCGATGTCGTGGAAGGTTCGCTCGAAGGCGGCGCAGCCATCGCGGTTCCCGCGGCTGAAACGCCGAAGCGGACCATGGGCGGAGATTCGGCCTTGGCGAAATTCGCCACCGATCTGACCCAACGCGCCCGCGAGGGCAAGATCGATCCGGTCGTCGGCCGCGATCCGGAGATCCGGCAGATAGTCGACATCCTGATGCGGCGTCGGCAAAACAACCCGATCCTGACCGGCGAGGCCGGGGTCGGCAAGACGGCGGTCGTTGAGGGCTTTGCCTTGCGTATCGCTCAGGGCGATGTGCCGCCCACGCTGCAAGGCGTCAGCGTGCGCATGCTCGATGTCGGATTGATGCAGGCGGGCGCCAGCGTGAAGGGCGAATTCGAAAAACGGCTGAAGGCTGTGATCGACGAGGTTCAATCGTCCGAAACGCCGGTCATCCTGTTCATCGACGAGGCCCACACCTTGATTGGCGCCGGCGGTGCTGCCGGAACCGGTGATGCCGCCAATCTCTTGAAGCCGGCGCTGGCACGGGGCGAACTTCGCACCATCGCCGCAACGACCTGGGCCGAATATAAGCAGCACATCGAGAAAGACCCGGCGCTGACCCGCCGTTTCCAGGTGGTCAAGATCGACGAGCCGTCGGAGGCGGTGGCCGTTCTGATGTTGCGCGGTGTGGCAGGGGTTCTGGAGCAACACCACAAGGTGCAGATACTCGACGAGGCGATCGAGGCAGCAGTCGGCCTGTCGCATCGCTACATCCCGGCACGGCAACTGCCTGACAAGGCGGTGAGCCTCCTCGACACCGCCTGCGCCCGTGTCGCCATATCGCAGCATGCTACGCCAGCCGAGGTCGAGGACATCATGCGCCGCCGCCAGGCTCTGGAGGTCGAGCGCGGCATCATCGGGCGCGAGGCCGCGATCGGCATCGAGGTGGCTGAACGGCAGGCGCGCGTCGACACCGGGCTTGCCGAAAGCGAGATCGCCCTGGCTGCGGCGCAGCAGCGTTGGGATCGTGAAAAGGTGCTCGTCGCCGAGATACTCGAACTGCGCGCCAGGCTGCGCGGCGAGGGTGTGGCGCTCGATGCGGCCACCGGTGGGGCCGATGCCGAACCGGCAGCGGCGAACGCAGAAACGACCAAGGTAGCGGAGTCGTCAGAGACTGAGCCGCCCAAGGCCGCCCAGACGGACGCGGAGACACAGGCCGCTGCCGATCCTGCCGCCGATCTCGCCCGATTGCGCGCACTGATGGCCGAATTGGCAGCGGCACAAGGCGAGACACCGCTGATTCTGCCCTCGGTTGACCGCAATGCAGTGGCCGCCGTGGTCCAGGACTGGACCGGGATCCCGACCGGACGGATGCTGTCCAGCCAGACCGAAAAGGCGCTCAAGCTCGCCGCCACGCTTTCGGAACGGGTCGTCGGCCAGGATCACGCCATGGAGATGATCGCCAAACGCGTGCAGACCAGCCGCGCCGGGCTTGGCGCGCCTGAAAAGCCGGTCGGGGTCTTCCTGCTTTGCGGCCCCTCGGGCGTCGGCAAGACCGAAACGGCATTGGCGCTGGCCGAAACGCTTTACGGTGGCGAGCAGAACCTGATCTCCATCAACATGTCCGAGTTCCAGGAGGCGCACACCGTCTCGACACTGAAGGGCGCACCGCCCGGCTATGTCGGCTACGGCAAGGGCGGCATCCTGACCGAAGCGGTGCGCAGAAAACCCTATTCGGTGATCCTGCTCGACGAGGTCGAGAAGGCGCATCCCGACGTCCACGAAATCTTCTTCCAGGTCTTCGACAAGGGAATGATGGACGACAGCGAGGGCCGCCGGATCGATTTCAAGAACACCCTGATCCTGCTCACCTCGAATGTCGGCTCCGAAGTCATCATGGACCGCACAAGGAATGGCACGCTGCGGACCGGGCTCGACGATCTGGATACCGCCTTGCGCAGCCCATTGCTGAAGGTCTTCCCGGCTGCCTTCCTTGGCCGGGTGGTGACCATTCCTTACTATCCGCTCTCTGATTCGATGATCGAGGCGATCACTGGCCACCAGTTCGCCAAGATCGCTCGCCGGTTGCGGGCAACCAACGATGCGGAACTGGTGATCGGCGACGGTGTCATGGATCTGGTCAAGGCCCGCTGCACCGAGATCGAATCCGGCGGGCGGATGATCGATGCCATCCTGACCAACACGCTGCTGCCGGAACTGAGCCGCGGCGTGCTTAACCGGTCGCTCGAGGGCGAAAAGATGACCAAAGTCACCGTCGGCGCCTCCAAGGAAGGTTTCACTTATTCCTTCGAGTAGGTTCTGATCGTGTAGAACCTCGTCGCCCTCGGCTGCCGGCCCGCTATTCGCGATCCCCCGTGGCGCCGCAATTCGAGAGGTGGCGGTCTTGCCCGTGCGCGAGAACGACGTGCGCAGCCGGTAGCGGATCGTCCCCGACAGCACCGGCCCGCCGGTAGCATCGATGATCGTCCATCTATTGAAGGTTACCGACTGTCCCGCGCATTTCCAGCTGCGGGGACGCCTGGGCTTGAAAGAAGCTCACTGGCTTATCCGATGTCGCCCAGACGCAAATTCCGCAGGCAATCCCGAAGGAGATCAACAGGGCGGGCGAGATGGGTAAGCGGTGCAGGGATTGGCTGGGCCTCTTTGTTGCAGACCCGCCCAAAACCTCCTGCAACCCGATCGGTTCGACATAAAATATTTACGTGTTGGCATGGTTTACGAATGGTTTCGCGGGCCATCCACCTCATGGCCGCTTTGGCTTTGGCCGGACCGGTTAAGGTTGAGCCGGATGATTTGACCGGCTGCGAAACTCCTCGCAAATTCCTCGTTGTCGAAAAGCTGTTGGGTGGTCACGCCATCCTCGATGATCTGCACCGCCCATTGGCCGTCTATGTGTTCTACCCGAACACCGTCCTTCTGATCGTCGCCCACGCCCGCACTCCCACACAACGATGTGGGAAAAAAACCATGTGATCGGCAATCCAGCAAGTCACAAAACCGTACGAATCCGGCCGCTGGTTAACTTTGTAAAAGCGTCGAAATTTTCGCAAATGCCCGCACCCGCAGGAAACCAATTTTGGAAGGCCCGTAGCTCACACGGCCGCAGCCCGATCATCATCGATCCAGAGAAGCTGTGGACGGCATGTTGCGAGTACTTCGAATGGGTCGACGCGCACCCGCTCTATGAGGCCAAGCCCTTTGCGTATCAGGGCGAGGTGAAGATAGAGAACGTGGCGAAGATGCGCGCCATGACGATTTCACCAGCCAGGTCGAGGAAATCATCCGCACCCAGAAGTTCGAATCGGAACTCACCGGCAAAGACGGCGAACCGTTGCCGCTGGTCCCCGTGGTCAATGTCACAGTCCGCAGTTCTTGACCTGGAGCTGCATCCCAAGCAGGGGATAGCATTCAACACCGAAGCGACCGAAACGCTGTATGGTGGCGCGGCCGGCGGCGGCGGCTCCTCATCATGGCGCCGATTGCTCGGTCGGCCGCGCTCCTTCGACTCCAGCCCGCCGGCGCCGTCCTGGTCATAGGCTTGCAACAGCCGGTGAACCTGACTGCGGCTGAGATGAAGAAGCTCCGCCGCCTGGACGCTCAGCCGCCGGTCGCGGATCTTCTGGATGGCTTCAAGACGATGCAGCTCTTTTTTGCGACAAGGTGATCAAAGGCATGCCGGCTCCGCAATACGCCCGGTCTCACGCCAGGCAGTGTGAAGTCGTCAGCCTTCCTTTCCAGCTTCGAGTTGGCCAGAGCATGAGCTGTGAAAGTCGGGGACTGTCGCATCTCTAAATTGCTCAAGTGTCGCATCTCTATATAACTGCTACATCCAGAAGTCGCATAACATACATTATGGAACATAAAATTATGATTTGAAATCAATGTGTTGGCAAAATTTATCGGCTGTTAGCCACCCGCTCCATCATGCTTTCGCCGCACAAGAAAAGCAAAATGCGTTTCATCGTTGGGCCACCTGGGCCCCTTTTGTTGCGAATAGCTGCTTTGTGCCGCGAGGACCTTGGGAAGCTATTTCCTTTCGAAAAAACAGATTTTTCCTTTCGGGTAGAGGTTGGGATATGATTGCGCGACAGGAGTGCGATCTATGCAGAGTTTCACCGTCGAGCTGATACGCGACGGCAAAGCTGTGGAACGTGCCGAGGTTCAGGCCGAAAATGTTGTTGAAGCTGCGAAGACGTGGGGACCAGTAACCATCCCGTACGCCGAAGAGCCTGACATCGGCGAATGGATCAGGG
This sequence comes from Mesorhizobium sp. M7A.F.Ca.US.005.03.1.1, assembly GCF_003997975.1. Classification (NCBI taxonomy): domain Bacteria; kingdom Pseudomonadati; phylum Pseudomonadota; class Alphaproteobacteria; order Hyphomicrobiales; family Phyllobacteriaceae; genus Mesorhizobium; species Mesorhizobium sp. M7A.F.Ca.US.005.03.1.1. The sequence continues at coordinate 634 of NZ_RZRO01000094.1, read as the reverse complement.
TAACGCACCCTTGCGGCAGCACGACAAGTTGGTTCGAGCCGGATCGTTAAGCGCGGCCAATTTAGAGCTCACTGGCCAGGATGCGTCAGGGCTGTGGGTAAGAGCCGTGACGAACGTCACGGCGTCGGGATCATAGCAGAAGATGGACGGATGACCCGGTGCGAACCAGCGATGACAGCATGTAGTAGGCTAATCCATCTTCCTGATGTCGATCTCGCCCCTCCCCTCTCCCAGGCTGTCCGTCTCGCTTTCCCTACCCGTCTTCCGCCCGAGCAGGACGACCCTGCTGTTCGGCGCAGCAGGACTGGCCGGCACAGGCCCAACGGTACTACGCGCAGCGCCCAAGCGCAGCCTTTCGAAACTTGGTGGCACAGACCAGAAGCTTTTATGCAGATTGGAAGTCCAAATTTAAACAGTTCATCCTACGTTGGCCGATGGGCTTTTTGTCAAGGAAACGCAATTGAGCCGGTCGGGCAGAACGGATTTTGACTTTGATGGTGCAAGAAAGGCGGTTTTTTCGACCGCCAACTTGCCGGCGGCAATTGCGTTGGCCGTGCTTGTGATCTGCGCGGTCCTTGCGGACTTGCAGAACACGAAAGTGTCCGATCAACTCGCGCGCGCCGAAGTCCAGGCC
>NZ_RZRO01000093.1:0-25930 GCF_003997975.1 Mesorhizobium sp. M7A.F.Ca.US.005.03.1.1 | reverse complement strand
GTCATCGAGGCGCAGCAGCTCGGCATCCCGGCCACCGCCGCCTCGATCGCGGTGGCCGGGATGCCGAGCTGCTGCGCCTCGATGACCGACCATTTGCCGGTGCCCTTCTGGCCGGCGCGGTCGAGGATGATGTCGACCACCGGTTTGCCGGTCTTCGGATCGTCGGCCGCCAGCACCTTGGCGGTGATCTCGATCAGGTAGGAGTTGAGCCGGCCCTTGTTCCAGTCGGCAAACACCGTGCCGATCTCTTTCGGACCCATGCCCAGGCCGTCGCGCAGGATGCCGTAGATCTCCGCGATCATCTGCATGTCGGCATATTCGATGCCGTTGTGGATGGTCTTGACGAAATGTCCGGCGCCGTCGGTGCCGAGCCATGCCGCGCAGGGTTCGTCCTTGAATTTGGCGGAGATCGCCGTCAGCACCTTCTCGACGCGCTTCCATGAGTCCTCCGTGCCGCCGACCATGATCGACGGCCCGTGGCGTGCCCCCTCCTCGCCGCCGGACACGCCCATGCCGATGAAGGTGAGACCCGAACCGGAAAGCTCGGAGAAGCGCCGCATCGTGTCGCGGAAATTGGCGTTGCCGGCATCGATGACGATGTCGTTGGCCGACAGCACGCCACGCAGTGCCGCGATCTGTTCGTCGACCGGCTTGCCGGCCAGCACCATGATGATGATCGGGCGCGGCGGCCGGATCGCGGCGGCGAGCTCTTCAAGGCTGTAGCAGGGCACGACCATGTCCCTGAGTGCGCCGGCATTCTCGACAAAGGCATCGGTGCGCGCCCTGGTGCGGTTGAAGACAGCGATGCGGTGCCCGTGCTCGGCGATGTTGAGCGCCAGGTTGGAGCCCATCGTGCCAAGGCCGATCAGGCCGATTTCGGCTTTTTCCATCGTTTCTTCCCTGCTCTCGGATCGTTTGTTGAGACCGCGATTTTGCGGGCGATGATTGACGGGCCTTGACGCCTGCGTCAACCGCCTCGCCGAATTGTGTTGCCCGGATTGTCGGTCGTGCCCGTCTAGAGGTACCTGGCAGTCCCGCCTACGGCCTGATGTCGACGGGCGCCTCGATCTTCACCATCTGAAAATCCGAGACCAGTATGTCGATGCGCACCGTCCACCGACCGGGCACCGGAATGACGAGGTTGTCGACGCGCCAGCTGCCGTCGCCGGGCTTGGTCGCCGTGCGCTTCAAGGGTTCGATGCCGGAATCGGGCTTTGACAGCACAAGCGTTACCTCCTTGGCGTCGAGCGGGCCGAAATCGCCGCTCATGATGACCATCGAGGCAACGACCGGGCCGGCATGGCCGGGAGTGAAGTTGAGATCGGCCATCGCTTGCAGCGCGTGGATATGGACCGACACCGGTTGCGCTGCCGCGATCGCCAGGGCTCGTGGCGGCGGTGTGAAGCGCCAGCCCGCGGCAACGCCGAAAATCGCCAACACGATCAACATCTCGACGCCGATCGAGCGGACCAGCCTGCGTTGAACTTCCGTCGATCCCGCCTCGGCCGATGCCGTGAGTTTCCAGCGGTTGACGGCAGCGAGCGTGAACAGAAAGACCAGCAGCCCGAGCTTGATCAGCAGCAGCCTTCCATAGGCGGTGTCGACCAATGCCGCGGGCGTTTGCACCTGGATGACGGCAAGCACGGTGCCGGCAGCGGCAAGCACGGCCACCACGGGCAGGATCCCCCAAGAAAATCGCCGCAGGAATGGCGTGGCCTCCGCCGATTGCCCCTTGAGCGCCAGCCCGAGTGGGACCAATGCGCCGACCCACGACGCGATGCAGACGCCATGCAGGAACACCATCGGCCGCGTCAGCCATTGCGGTTCGGCGGCACTGGCATGGCCGCTGGCGGCAAGCGCAATCCCCACCCCGGCCAGGCCGGCCAGCGCCAATGGCTTGGCGGTGGCACGGGGACCGGCCAGCGACAGCAGGCCAAGCCCCAGCGCGATCAGCGCGACCAGCACCGTCCAGCCGAAGCTGGTGCCGAGCCCGGTCCGCCAGATGACCGATTGTGCCAGATGGGAGAGCGGCGCCCCGAGTGCATCAAGCCCCTGCAATCCGAGCGACAGGGACGACGCGACCAGCCCGCTCAGGATTGCAGCTGCAACGAAGCGCTGCCCGGCACGGGCACTTCCGGCCAACCAGGCAAGCGCGAAGGCGCCGCCAACGCCGAGGAAGAGGCCGACGTAGAGAAAGATTTTGCTCGCCCAGATAGCCGACCGCAACGGCCAGTCGATGGCTTCGGATACGGCCGGCGGTTCGCTGGGCGCGCCGATGGAAAACAGCAGCGATCCGCCGACGGGATGACCGTCTGCGGAGATGACGCGCCAGCTCAAGACATGCGTGCCCGACTTGAGCGGCTGCGGATTGTCGATCTCGACGGTCTGGTCGCTGAGACGAAAGGCGGTCAGTGGAACCGGCTTGCCGTCGGGCTTCACCAGCGTCAGCACCAGAGGCGAGACCGGCTCGCTGAAGGTCAGCGAGAACTGCGCCGGTCCCTGTGCCAGCACCGCGCCGTCGGCCGGGTCGGTCTTGATCAGCGCGGCATGGGCAAAGGCCTGATCTGACACGGCAAGGCTGGCAAGAAACACGATCACAGCCAACAGGCCGACGGCAAGCCGGCCGGTGCGTTTGCCGGTCATGCAAGCCGTTTGCAGGAGGGAGGTCGTGCTCATGTCACCGCCACGAAAAAGAGCGGCGCACTCGAAAGAGCGCGCCGCCTGGGAGATCATTTCTTCGGCAGCAGCTTGATGCCGGGTGCCGGGCTTTCCAGTGCGTCTTCATCCTGCCCTGCCGCTGGAATCTCGATCCAGCGATCGGCTGCACCGTCGCATTCCTGCACGACCGGGAAATAGAGTTTTTGGCCGACGGGGAGATCCGCCGTCAGCGTCGCGCGGAAAACGAACTCGTCATAGAATTCATCGGGCAGGTTGCCGCCGCTCCAGTCGACCTCCTTGACCCCATCGGTCACCGCCTGACCGTAGAGCTGGTAGGATTTCTCGTACTTGCCCTTCTTGGTCTGCAGCGTCCAGCCGGGCTTCGGCATCGGCTTGATCGCGATCACCCCTTCCGGAATTTGCACGCGCACGGCGGTCGTCGCCTTGCCGTCGCAGCCATGCGGCACGCGCAAAACGGCCTTGTAGGTCGAGCCGACCGCCGCCTCCTGGGTTTCGAACGTGATATGCGCGAAGGCGGCGCTGGTTCCGAGCGCGAGAAGTGCGCCGGCCGACAAAAGATATTTGTTCATGATGGTCCCTCGGATTTTCAAGATTTGTCGAGCTGGCGCGGTCAATTGGCGTGATCGTCCACGGCGCCGCCGCCCATGCCTTCGACGGCGAAATCGACGCTGACGGCGCCGGCCTTTTCGAAGGTCAGGGTGGCGGAGAACTTTTCGCCCTGTTTGGGTTGCCGCTTCAGGCCCATGAACATCAAATGATAGCCGCCAGGTGCAAGGGCTACCTTGCCGCCCGCCGGAATTTCCAGGCCGCCGGCAACCGGCCGCATGGTCATGACGCCGTCCTTGACGCCCATCTCATGCAGCTCGGCCTTTTCGGAGACATCGGAGGAAATCGACACCAGCCGGTCCGGCGCACTGCCCTTGTTGGTGATGGTGAAATAACCGCCGGCCACTTTGGCGCCGGCCGGCGTGGCGCGCGACCAGGGGTGGCCGATCTCAAGATCGCCAACCTTGAACTCATGCGCGAGGACGGACTGGGCGCCTGTGAACAGCAGCGCAAGAGCCAGCACGGCAATGCCGACACGCTCTTCGATGCCGCGTAGAATGCTGCCCGGCTCAGGACGCGCGGCGTCAGGGAAAAAATAGGACATGGTTGCTCCATGAAGTGAAGGTCGCGCCGTTGCCGGTCGCGAGCAGTTAGATCTTTGGATGGGTACGCCCACGAAAGGTTCCGCCGGGCAAACAGGCTCAGGCCGTCAGCGGCGGCGCGCGCGGGTTCGACGGCGAGCGCTCACGCGCAAAGTCGAGATGGATGGCCGCCGGGAAGACAAAGGCGACCGTTTCAAAGGAAAGGCTGCCCGGCGCCAGACCGGCATTGGGCGGCGGCGCAAAGGCCGCCGAAACCATGCTGCAGCCGAGCACGCAGCATGCCGGCAGATGGGACGGCGGCTGGTTGCCGCCCGGAAGCTGGGTTGCGCCTTCATGGGTACAGATGACGTTGCCGAAAGCGTCGAGTTGCGATGCATTGGGACCGGCGCCGAAGGCGAATGCACCAAGCGTCGACTGGAGCAACAGCAGATAGGCCGCGACAAGCGCGACCGGCATGCTCCATCGTCTCCTCGATACGCCCAAAGCCCTGCCTCTTCGCAGCAACCAACCATATCTAGCACGGGGCCGGCGGGTGGAAAATCGCCAAATCGCCGCGGCGGCAACGCGGCAGGCCCAAGGCATGTCGCCCAGAAGTGTATAGCGGTTTTGGGACAACGACATGCATGAAACAAGGCTCCGAGCCGCGATGCGGCTCAGTGTTTTTGCAGCGACCGGCTCTCCGGGATCGAGGTCAGCAATGTCTGGCGCGCCGACTTCAAATGCTTGCGGCAAGCGGCGTCGACCTTGCCGAGATCGCGTGATTTCAGCGCTTCTATGTAGACCAGATGCTCACCGATCGCGACTTCGTTGCGCTCGCGTTCCTGCGCCTTGTTCCACTGGTAATGGTAGTGGAAGATCATGGCGATGACATCGTAGAAATCGACGATGAAGCGATTGCGCGATGCCCGGTGGATCAGCCGGTGGAAGCGCTCGTCGAGTTCGGAGAACTCGGTGAAGCGGGCGGCAATGTCGTTTGCCAGCTGGCGATGCTCGTCTTCCAGGCGGTCGAGATCGGTCCAGACTGCGCTGTCCTGCGGTAAAGCGGCAAAGGCGGCCGCCGAGCGCAGTTCGAACATCTCGCGGATTTCGGTCAGCTCCAGCGCGAAGGCGCGCGTAAAGCCCTTCAGCACCCAATGACTGTTGCGACGTTTCTCGATCAGGCCGAAGCGGGAGAAGCGGATCAGGAACTCGCGCACGCTGGTGGTGCCAACGCCGATCTCGCGCGCCAGTTCGAGTTCGTTGATCTGCATGCCGGCTTCGGCGCCGCCGGCGAGCAGCCGACGCATGAACGACCGTTCGATGATCTCGGCCAGCGTGTCTGTCTCTTCCTCGGGGAAGAAATCATCGGGAAGCGGTTCGCGCAGCACCGTCTTGGCGCGCTTGTTCCAGGCGATCAGCCCGGTCTCTTCCATGCGCGCGAGAATGGTGCGCACCGTGGTCCGGCTGACGCCAAGCAAGGTGCCCAGTTCCGGCTCCGAAGGCAGGCTGCGCGTTTCGTCGAGCAGCCGCAGGCAGCGGTTGTAGGCATCCTTGTAGACGTTGTTGCTCTTCGACATCCCTGACCCGTTGCACGCCGTCGCTTGCAGCGGACGGTTTGAAGCGCAATATGACGTTCGCATGGCTCTGAGAAGCGAAATTGCTTCCCGGAACAACCCGGAGACATGCGGAACTCCCCACGAAAAAACAATTGACGCAAAACTGTTTTTTCACGATAAAAGACAATATCTCTAAACAGGCGCGTGTCAATCCGCCCCGCGCAACCCAGGATCACCCAGGAAACCGCCCGTGAACGCCTCCAACTGCATTCTTCTGTCCCCCGCCGACAATGTCGCCGTCGCGAACGGCCGCATCGAGATCGGCACCGCGCTGCCGGGCGGTGCCGTCGCCAGTGCGCTGATCGAGCCCGGCCACAAGGTGGCGATCAAGCCGATCGCCGCCGGAGAGGCCGTCGTGAAATACGCCCAGGCGATCGGTCGCGCGACACAGGACATCGCAGCCGGCGAGCACGTGCATTCGCACAATCTGGTTTTCGAATCCGGCCGCTTGCCGGTCGTGCCGCCGAGCGAGGCCGAGCACGCGACGGAGGCCGACCGCGCCCGCACCTTCATGGGCTATCGCCGCGCCGATGGCCGCGCCGGCACGCGCAACTTCATCGGCATCGTCGCCAGCGTCAATTGCTCGGCCACCGTCTGCCATTCCATCGCCGATACCGCCAACCGCACGCTGTTGCCGAAATACCCCGGCATCGACGGCTTCGTGCCGATCGTGCACGGCCAGGGCTGCGGCATGAGCGGCACCGGCGACGGCATGATGGTGCTGCACCGCACGCTTGCCGGCTATGCCCGCCACCCGAATTTCGGCGGCGTGCTGATGGTCGGCCTCGGCTGCGAGGTCAACCAGCTCACCCTCTACGGCCAGAAGGGCGTCGCTGCCGGCAAGCGCCATTTCAACATCCAGGACGCCGGCGGGTCGCGCAAATCGGTGGAAAAAGCGATGGGCGTGCTGGCCGAGATCGCCGAGGAAGTCGGCCAGTTGAAGCGTGAGCCGATCCCGGTCAGCGAGATCGTCGTCGGCCTGCAATGCGGCGGCTCCGACGGCATGTCGGGCATCACGGCCAATCCGGCGCTGGGCGCGGCTGTCGACATCCTGGCCGGCGTCGGCGGTATCGGCATTCTCTCCGAGACCACGGAAATCTACGGCGCCGAGCATCTGCTTGCCTACCGCGCGGCAACGCCGGAGATCGCGCAGAAGCTCGACGGCTTCGTGAAGTGGTGGGAGGACCACGTCGCCAAGCATGGCGCCTCGATCGACAACAATCCCTCGCCCGGCAACAAGCGCGGCGGCCTCACCACCATCCTGGAGAAGTCCCTCGGTGCGGTCGCCAAGGGCGGCCAGACGCCGCTCAACGGCGTCTTCGGCTACGCCGAAAAAGTCACCGGCAGTGGCCTCGTGTTCATGGATACGCCTGGCTACGACCCGGTTTCGGCGACCGGCCAGGTGGCGGGCGGCGCCAACGTCATCGTCTTCACCACCGGCCGCGGCTCCTGCTTCGGCTGCCGTCCGACGCCGTCGATCAAGGTCGCCACCAACTCGACCATGTACCACCAGATGGAAGAGGACATGGACGTCAATTGCGGCGTCATCGCCTCGGGTGAAAAGACCATCGCCGGCATGGGCCGCGAGATTTTCGAACTGATCGTCGAAACGGCTTCCGGCCGCAAGACCAAGAGCGAGGACTTCGGCTACGGCGACAACGAGTTCGTGCCCTGGCATCTGGGCGCAACACTTTAGATTTTACTGATATAAAGTAGACTGCGCGCCGGTCAGCGGCGGGCAACGGGGAGGTTTTGCATGGAAAAACGCCGTATCGGTCGGACAGCTCTGGAGGTCACCGAAGTGAGCTTCGGCGGCGCCGCACTTGGCGGCCTTTACCGCGCCTGTTCGCGCGAAGCGGCGATGGAGACGCTGCAGGGCGCCTGGGATGCCGGCCTGCGCTATTTCGACACCGCACCCTTCTACGGTTTCGGACTGTCGGAGCGCCGCTTCGGCGACTTCCTGCGTTACAAGCCGCGCGATTCCTATGTGCTGTCGACCAAGGTCGGCCGGCTGTTTCGCCCGGTGCCGGACGATCAGGTTCCCGATCACTCCTATGTCGATCCGCTGCCCTTCGCGCTCGACTACGACTATTCCTATGACGGCATTATGCGGTCGGTCGAGTTCAGCTATGCGCGGCTTGGCCTAAACAGGATAGACATCCTGTTTGTCCACGACATCGGCGCCTACACCCATGGTATCGAGAAGACCAAGCTGCATTTTCGCGACCTGATGGATGGCGGCCTCAAGGCACTCGAAGAGCTGAAACGGACTGGCGTCATTTCCGCCTATGGGCTTGGCGTCAACGAGGTGCAGATCTGCCTGGACGTCATGCGCCGGGCGCCGCTCGACTGCATCCTGCTTGCCAGCCGCTATTCCCTGCTCGACCGCAGTGCCGAAGCGGAGTTGCTGCCGCTATGCGGGGCACAGCAGACCTCCTTGGTCATTGGCGGCGTGTTCAACTCCGGCATCCTGGCGACCGGCCCGGTGCAAGGCGCACATTTCGACTACCGCCCCGCCAGCCATGACGTGCTCGACCGCGTCGGCGCAATGGAGAGGATCGCCGCCGAGGGTGGCTATCCGCTCGCCGCCGCAGCGTTCCAATTCCCCTTGCATGAAGCTGCCGTCGCCACCGTACTGACCGGCACCGCCAAGCTGGCAAATCTGACGCGCAACCTCGAGCTGCTCGACATCGACGTACCGGAAACGGAATACGCCAAATATCGTCCCTACACGCTGGTGCAGGAGCTGGCGTGAAACTTCATGTTCTTGCGGCACATGGAGGAATGGATATTCCATATTGACGAATTGGTGGAATTAATATTCCATACGTTCCCAGAACGGAACGGAAGCGTGACGGCGCCAATGGGAGAACAGGGCGGGGGATCTGCCTCTGCCAGACCTCGCAACGACTGGTCAAACACCGCTTGCATCGATCTGTTCGATGCACTATCAAAACAGGGCAACTGTTTTTTATTGATAAAGTTCTGTTTGGGACCGCGCCTATCCGGACGGAGCTTCCGTATCGTTCACCGGGCGACTTAGGGAGGAAACCTCATGAAATTCGTGACCAGCATTCTCAACCGCCGCGCCGTCATGACGCTGGCAGCAGCTTCAATGCTCGCCGGCGTCATGCATTCGGCGCCGGTTTCGGCGGCGGACGTCACCATTCCGATCATCGTCAAGGACACCACGTCCTTCTACTGGCAGATCGTTCTGGCCGGCGCCCGCAAGGCCGGCAAGGATCTCGGCGTCAACGTGCCGGAACTCGGCGCCCAGGCTGAAACCGACGTCAACGGCCAGGTCTCGATCCTCGAGAACGCCGTTGCCAGCAACCCGGCGGCCATCGTCATTGCGCCGACCGAGTTCAAGGCGCTCGGCAAGCCGATCGATGAAGCCGCTGCCAAGGTGAAGGTCATCGGCATCGACTCCGGTGCCGACTCCAAGGCCTTCACCTCGTTCCTGACCACTGACAATGTGCAGGGCGGCCGCGTCGCTGCCGACGGCCTCGCCGCCGCCATCGGCGCCGCCAACGGCGGCAAGATCGAGGGCGACGTCGCCCTGATCACCAACGCACCGGGCGCCGGCTCGCTCGAACAGCGCAAGCAGGGCTTCACCGAACAGCTGGCCGCCAAATATCCGGGCCTCAAGCTGGTTGCCGACAAATATGCCGACGGCCAGGCCACCACCGGCCTCAACATCGCCACCGACCTGATCACCGCCAACCCGAACCTCAAAGGCATCTTCGCTTCCAACCTGATCATGGCGCAGGGCGTCGGCCAGGCCGTCGCGGAAAACAACCTAGGCGGCAAGCTGGCGCTGGTCGGTTTCGACAGCGACGAGAAGCTGATCAAGTTCCTCAACGACGGCGTCATTTCCGCCCTCGTCGTCCAGGATCCGTACCGGACGGGCTATGACGGCATCAAGACCGCGCTCGCCGCCTCCAAGGGCGAAAAGGTCGAAGCCAATGTCGACACCGGCGCCAATCTGGTGACCAAGGACAACATGAAAGACCCCAAGATCGACGCGCTGCTCAATCCGAAGCTCTGAGCCGTCGCATCCGCAATCGTCTCCGGGGCACCTCGCCCCGGAGACACAAACTGCCGCACGAACGGCTTGGCAATCCGCACGCCTGAGCCAGGCTGTTTTCGAGGCATATCCCTGCCTCGCCGCGTGCCAATCGTGAGGCCAGCCTGGGAAGCCAATCAGGGAGGCCAATCTGGGAGGATTGTCATGATTTCGACGGCGCAGGAACTGCATCCCGCACCCGTTCTGGAACAGGGGCGGACTATCCTCGAATTGCGTGGGCTGGAGAAGCGCTATCCCGGCACCCACGCGCTGAAACCGGTCGACCTCGCCTTCAAGTCCGGTGAGATCCACGCCATCGTCGGCGAAAACGGCGCCGGCAAATCCACGCTCATCAAGCTTCTGACCGGCGTCATGCCGCGCACCTCCGGAGAGATTGTCTGGGAGGGCCAGCCGGCCGCCCTGGCGACGCCGCACGAGGCGATGGCGCTCGGCATCAATGCCGTGCACCAGGAAGTCGTGCTGTGCCGTCACCTGACGGTCGCCGCCAACATGTTCCTCGGCGAGGAGAATTCGCGCTTCGGCATCCTGCAGCAGCGCGCCATGGTCAGGCAGGCGCAGACGATCATCGACGACCTCGGCTTCGACCTGCCGGCGCATGTCACGCTCGGCGACCTGACCATCGGCCAGCAGCAGCTGATAGCCGCCGCCCGCGCCACCGTGCGCGGCACCAAATTCCTGATCTTCGACGAGCCGACCGCCTACCTCACCCGCAAGGAGGCCGACCAGCTCTTCACGCTGATCCGCCGTCTGAAGGGCGAAGGCGTGACGATCATCTACATCAGCCACCGCATGGAGGAAGTGTTCGAACTCGCCGACCGGGTATCCGTGCTGCGCGACGGCACGCTGGTCGGCACCCGCAACATCGCAGAGACCAACGATGCCGAACTGGTCAAGATGATGATCAACCGCTCGATCGAGCAGGTCTATCACAAGGAGCATTTCACGCCGGGCGCCGCCATCATCGAGGCGAAAAACCTGTCCGGCAAGGGCTTCGAAAATGTCTCGATGACGGTCCGCGCCGGCGAGATCGTCGGACTCTATGGGCTGATCGGCGCCGGACGCAGCGAGTTCGTCACCACGCTCTACGGCCGCCACCGCAAATCCGCCGGCCAGATCCTCTGGGAAGGCAAGGAGGTACAGGTCAATTCCGAACATGACGCGATCAAGCTCGGCATGGCGCTGGCGCCGGAGAGCCGCCGCGACCAGGGCCTCTGCCTCAACCTGCCGGTCGGCTTCAACCTCAACCTGCCGATCTACAAGCGCATCTCGAACAATCTGCTGATTTCGAGCACGCAGGAGAAGACGCAGGCCGATCGCCAGATCGCCGATCTGCGCATCAAGACACCGACACGTGGCGCGCTGGCATCCAGCCTGTCGGGCGGCAACCAGCAGAAGATCGTCATCGGCAAATGGCTGGCGCACGGCGCCAAGCTGTTCATCTTCGACGAACCGACCGTCGGCGTCGATGTCGGCACCAAGGCCGAGATCTACCGCCTGTTCGGCGCGCTTTTGTCAAAGGGCGCCGGCATCATCCTGATCTCGTCCTATCTGCCGGAAGTCTATGAACTCGCCGATACGCTGCATGTGTTCCGGCGCGGCAAACTGGTGGCGACGCACGGTTTTCACGCCGCCAGCCACGAGGATATTCTCACTCAGGCGCTCGCCGAGAAACAAGAAAAGCTGGGAGGACAGATATGAGCACCGAGGCGATCGCCGTCGAAAAACCGAAGCGCAACTATAATGTCCTGTTCGGGCTGACGCTATTGGCGCTGCTGGTTCTGCTCTGGATCCTCCTCTCCGTGACGACGACAAGCTTTGCCTCGGCCAACAACATAGCCAATCTCCTGCGCCAGGGCTCGATGATCGCCATCATGGCGGTCGGCCAGACCTTCGTCATCATCACCGGCGGCATCGATCTGTCGGTCGGCGCCGTGGTCGGCTTCGCCACCGTGGTCGTGGCCATGATGATCAATGCCGGCTTCCCCATCTGGCTCGCCATTCTGGTGACGCTGCTGGTCGGTGTCGCCATCGGCATGTTCCACGGCTTCGGTATCGTCAAGATGGGCCTGCCGCCCTTCATCATCACGCTGGCGACGTTGACCTCGCTGCGCGGCATCGGCCTTTTGATGACCAACGGCAATTCGATCAACATCAACAGCGACACCTTCACCGCCTTCTCGCGCAATTCCTTCATCGGCATCCCCAACCTGTTCTGGATGGTGATCCTGGTCGGCATTCCGGCCTATATCTTCCTGCACCACAGCCGCTGGGGCAGATACCTGTTTTCGGTCGGCTCCAACGCCGAGGCCTCGCGCCTGTCCGGCGTCAATGTCCAGCGCACCATCTACATGGCCTACACGCTGTCGGGCCTGTGCGCCGCCTTCGTCGGCGTGCTGCTGGCCGCCCGCATCGGCATCGGCAACCCGACGCAGGCCGAGGGCTGGGAACTGCAGGCGATCGCGTCGTCGGTCATCGGCGGCACCTCGCTGTTCGGCGCTGTCGGCTCGGTGCATGGGCCGCTGCTCGGCGCCTTCATCCTGGCCACCATCAACAACGGCGCCAACCTGCTCAACGTCAATTCGTTCTGGCAGCGCATCATCACCGGCGCGCTGATCATCATCATCGTCTACTTCGACGGCCTGCGCCGCCGCGGCAAGTAGCGACCCCGCAATCAACCGCCGGTCCGCCACACCAACGGGCCGGCGATTTCATGACTGGATTAGCGCATGAAAGCCGTCCTCTGCCGTTCGCCCGGCGATCTTGTCCTTGAAGACCGGCCCGCACCCGAGACACCGCCTCCCGGCTGGGCGCTGGTGGCGGTCAGCCATGTCGGCATCTGCGGCACCGACTACCACATTTTCGAGGGCAAGCACCCGTTCCTCGCCTATCCCCGCATCATGGGTCATGAGGTCTCGGGTACCGTGATGGAGACCGGCGAAGGCGTCGAACTGGCCATTGGTGAGCCCGTCGTCGTCAACCCCTATCTTTCCTGCGGCAAGTGCATCGCCTGCCGGCACGGCAAGCCCAATTGCTGTGTCAGGATCGAGGTGCTTGGCGTGCATCGCGACGGCGCCATGTGCGAACGCATCCTGGTGCCGGCGCAAAATCTCTATCCGGCCAACGGCCTTTCGCTGGCCGACGCCGCTGCCGTCGAGTTCCTGGCCATCGGCGCGCATGCCGTGCGGCGCGCCCGCGCCGACCCCGGCGCCCACACGCTGGTCATCGGCGCCGGCCCGATCGGGCTCGGCACCGCCATCTTCGCCCGCATCGCCGGGCTCGACGTGACGCTGCTCGACATGAGCAGTGAAAGGCTCGCCTTCGCTGGAAACGAGCTTGGTTTCCAGACCCTAGACGGCTCGCGCGGCGCGGTGCCCGATCTGATCAGGGAAGCGACATCAGGCGAAGGCTTCGATGTGGTCTTCGACGCCACCGGCAACACCCAGTCGGTGCAGTCGGCCTTCGCCCATGTCGCGCATGGCGGAACGCTGGTGCTGGTCTCCGTCGTCAAGGACGACATCAGCTTTTCCGATCCGGAATTCCACAAGCGCGAGATGACGCTGATCGGCAGCCGCAACGCGCTGCGCGCCGACTTCGACCATGTCGCCGCCTCGATCCGCAACGGGGCCGTACCACTGGCCAAGCTCGTCACACACCGCACCACACTCGCCGCCACGCCGCGCGATCTGGCTCGTTGGGCGCATGAGAAATCCGGCCTGATCAAGGCTGTGATCGAGGTGGGGTTATAACATGGCAGGCGGCGAAGCCGGTCCTCAAATGCGCCGCCGCTGGCAAGTGAATGCGGCCGAGCTGGGCCGGGCACTCCCTACAGCGCCGACAGCTTCAGCTCCACCCGTTCGGCCGGAAAGCGCGACTCGGAAAACTGGATCGGCTGGCCGTCCGGCGTGACGTTGACGGCAACCGTGACCAGCACGATGGCGCCCGGCTGCAGGTCGAGGTCGGCAAGGTCCGCCGCATCGGCATGGCGCGCCGACAGCACGGTCGATTGCCTGAGATAGTCGTCTATGCCGAACCGCGCCAGCGATGCGGTGATCGAGCCTGTTTCCGCCATCGCGGCATCGATGCCGGCAAAGCGCCGGGCCTCGAACCAGCCGGCAGCGCGCGACACCGGCCGTCCGTCGGCTTCGCCGCGCGTTTCCAACCGGATCACATCGGCTCCCTTGGGAAGACCCAGTCCCTCGCCGACGCGCTGGCTGGCCGGCTCGACCGACGAGGCGAGCAGGACGATGTGCCGTTCCGTCGTTTGCCCTTGCAGCCCTGTCGAAAAACGTGTGCGCGCCCCGATCGGATAGGACAGCCGCTTGCGCGACAGTACGAAGGTGCCGCGCCCCTGCTCGGCCCGCAGCACGCCTTCCCTTACAAGGGCTGATATGGCGTTGCGCACCGTGTGACGGTTGACGCCATAGCGTTCTGCCAGCGCCACCTCCGGCGGCAGCGCTGCATTCTCCGTGAAATCGCCGATGGCGATCGCATGCAGGATCTTGTCGGCGATCTGCCGCCACAGCGAAACGCCACTGCGCCGCTCGATGCTGTCCGCTAACAGCCGCCCGACCATCATTGCCCCAACCTTCCAGCGCCCAGTCTTCTATCGCTGTCATCCACCCGTCATGGACACGCGTTAGATAATAGATATAATTTGTATAGTTGTCTACATCAATAGACAAATTAACAAAGAGGAATGCTGCTGATGCGAGGACAGGAAGCCCGCGACCAGGCCGAGCGCAAAGCCGCCATGGCAACCCTTACGCAATCCAGCGGCGATGACATCGTACGGCTCTGGAATGAGGCCGGACTGCCTTCGGACGCCGAGCTGTTGCGCGGCCCCGAAACCGGCCTTGTCACCCTGCGCGGCCGCATCGGCGGCGGCGGCGCCCCTTTCAATGTCGGCGAGGCGACCGTCACCCGCGCCACGGTCAGGCTACCCACCGGACAGGTCGGCCATTGCTATGCGCTTGGCCGCGACAAGCAGAAGGCGAAGCTGGCGGCTATCGCCGACGCCCTATGGCAGGACCCTGCCCGCCGCAATGAGGTCGAGACCGGACTGATAGCGCCTCTGCGGTCGGCTCTGACCTTGGCGCACGAAAAACGCCGCGCCGAGACGGCGGCAACGAAGGTCGATTTCTTCACCATGGTTCGCGGAGAAGACTGATGGACATTGCAGCGCAATCGATCGAGGGCGGGTTCGCCGATCCGGTCTTCAACGCCCAGACCGTGTTCCGCGCCGTGATGGACGCAATGGCTCGGCCGGGCAGCGTGCAACCGCTGCCGGCCTTCGCCCGCCCGCCGGTGCCGCTCTCGGCTACCGCCGGCGCCATCGCACTGGCGCTGTGCGACAATGACACGCCGCTCTGGCTCGACCCGGCTTTGCAGGCCTCCACCGCGATCAGATCGTGGCTTGGGTTCCATACCGGCGCGCCATTGGCCAACACACCGGCCGATGCGCATTTCGCCTTGATCGCAGCACCTGCCGAGATGATGGCGCTCGATGGCTTTTCGCAGGGCACGCAGGATTATCCCGACCGCTCGACCACGCTGATCCTGCAGGTCAGCGATCTGGTCTCCGGCACGCCGCTATTGCTCGAAGGTCCCGGCATCGAAACCAGCGCCACGATCGCGCCGGCGCAGATGCCACGCCATTTCGTCGAGCAGTGGAAGCAGAATATCAAGCGCTTTCCGCGCGGCGTCGACATCATCCTCGCCACATCAGGCGGCATCGCCTGCCTACCGCGCACGACGCGCATCAAGACGATGGAGGCGTAAGATGTATGTCGCGGTAAAAGGTGGCGAAGCGGCAATCGCCAACGCCCACAGCCTGCTGGCCGACCGCCGGCGTGGCGACCGTTCGGTGCCCGCCCTTCGTCTCGACCAGATCGTCGAGCAGCTGGCGCTCGGCGTCGACCGGGTGATGAGCGAAGGCTCGCTCTATGATCGTGAACTGGCCGCGCTCGCCATCGTCCAGGCGCGCGGCGACATGATCGAGGCGATCTTCCTGGTGCGCGCCTACCGCACCACGCTGCCGCGCTTCGGCTACTCCAGGCCCATCGACACCGCCAACATGCTGGTCGAGCGGCGCGTCTCGGCGACCTACAAGGACCTGCCCGGCGGCCAGTTGCTCGGACCGACCTTCGACTACACCCACCGGCTGCTCGATCCCGAGCTTGCCGCCGGCGCCGATGTCGCCGAGCCCTTGCTGCGCGACACGGAAGCGCAAGCCATGCCGCGCGTCTCGGCGATCCTCGCCCGCGAAGGCTTGATCGAACCGGATGGCGACATGCCGCAGGACCATGTCCCCGGCGACATCACCCGCGAGCCGCTCGAATTCCCGATGGCGCGCGACATCCGCCTGCAGGCGCTGTCACGCGGCGATGAAGGGTTCCTGCTGGCGCTCGGCTATTCCACCCAGCGCGGCTATGCCCGCAACCACCCCTTCGTCGGCGAGATCCGCATCGGCGAAGTCGAGTTGGAGCTCGACGTGCCCGAACTGCCCTTCGCGGTGCCGCTCGGCACTGTCCGCGTCACCGAATGCCAGATGGTCAACCAGTTCAAAGGCTCGGCCAAGGCGCCGCCGCAATTCACCCGCGGCTACGGCCTGGTCTTCGGCCAGAGCGAACGCAAGGCGATGGCCGTGGCACTCTGCGACCGGGCGCTGCGCGCGAAAGAGCTCGGCGAGGATGTCGTCGCCGCGGCCCAGGACGAGGAGTTCGTCATCTCGCACTCCGACAATGTCCAGGCGACCGGCTTCGTCGAGCATCTGAAGCTGCCGCACTATGTCGACTTCCAGGCAGAACTCGATCTCGTACGCCGCATGCGCACCGAATATGACGCGCGCGAAAACCCCGTGAAGGTCGAAGAGAAGCGGGAGGCCGCGGAATGATCGAGGGCCTTTCCCACATGACCTTCATCGTCCGCGATCTCGAGCGGATGACCGAAATCCTCGAGGGCGTATTCGACGCGCGCGAAGTCTATGCCAGCGACGCCAGGCAGTTCTCGCTGTCGCGCGAAAAATTCTTCCTGATCGGTGACATCTGGGTCGCCATCATGGAGGGCGAACCCTTGCCGGAGCGCAGCTACAACCACATCGCCTTCAAGATCGATGACGCCGATTTCGACCGCTATGCCGAGCGCATCGGCAGGCTCGGCCTCGACATGCGCCCGCCGCGCCCGCGCGTCGAGGGTGAAGGCCGCTCGATCTATTTCTACGACGAAGACAACCACATGTTCGAACTGCACACCGGCACGCTCAATGAGCGGCTGGCGCGCTATGCCAGGGGATTGGAGGCTGCGGAATGAATTTAGTGCCCGACGCCACCATGGCCGCCACCATCGTGGGAATGACCGCCATAGCCGTCATACCCGGAGTAATCACCATTCCCGACGCCCACGGACTCACCTTGAGAGCCTTCTTTGGGGCCGGGCAAAATCATGCGCCGAAGGAAGAAGAGAACGACGCCGGCGAACACCACCAACAGAATTCCGAGATGCATCCATCCGGTCGAGTTTATCTGAATTCGCCCCTGTATCCGCGTCCTGGACGCCAATTCGATAGCACAATGTGGATGTGATCGCCATGACCGACATCGCCACCTACAACTTCGCCTATCTCGACGAGCAGACCAAAAGGATGATCCGCCGGGCGATCCTCAAGGGCATCGCCATTCCCGGCTACCAGGTGCCGTTCGCTTCGCGCGAAATGCCGATGCCCTACGGCTGGGGCACCGGCGGTGTCCAGGTCACCGCTTCGATCATCGGCCCGGACGATGTGCTGAAGGTCATCGACCAGGGCGCCGACGACACCACCAATGCGGTGTCGATCCGCGCCTTCTTCAAGAAAGTCGCCAATGTCGCGGTGACGACCGACACTGCCAGCGCCACCATCATCCAGACCCGTCACCGCATTCCCGAGCATCCGCTGACGGCGGCCCAGGTGCTGGTCTACCAGGTGCCGATCCCCGAACCCCTGCGCTTCCTCGAGCCGCGCGAGACCGAAACGCGCAAAATGCACGCGCTGGAGGAATATGGCCTCATGCACGTCAAGCTCTACGAGGACATCGCCAAGCACGGCCGCATCGCCACCACCTATGCCTATCCGGTCAAGGTCGAGGGCCGCTATGTGATGGACCCCTCGCCGACGCCGAAATTCGACAATCCCAAGATGCACCGCTCGCCGGCCCTGCAGCTGTTTGGCGCCGGCCGCGAAAAGCGCATCTACGCGGTGCCGCCTTTCACCGAAGTGGTCAGCCTCGACTTCGAGGATCATCCGTTCGAGGTCCAGACCTTCGACCAGCCCTGCGCGCTGTGCGCGGCCGAGAACGTCTATCTCGACGAAGTCATCCTCGACGACCATGGCGGCCACATGTTCGTCTGCTCCGACACGGACCATTGCGAGAAGCGGCGAGCGGACGGCTATCGCGGCCATCTTGCCCCGGAAAACCATCTTGCCTCGGGAACAAGGGAGCCGGCGCAATGACCGACGAACCGCTGCTGCGTGTCGCAGCACTTTCTAAATTCTACGGTTCGCGCGTCGGCTGCGACAACGTCTCCTTCGACCTGTGGCCGGGCGAAGTCCTGGCTGTCGTCGGCGAATCCGGCTCCGGCAAGACGACGCTGCTCAACTGCCTGTCAACGCGGCTGCTGCCGAGCTCCGGCTCCGCCAGCTACCGCATGCGCGACGGCCAGTTCCGCGAGCTCTACCGCATGAGCGAGGCCGAGCGCCGCTTCCTGATGCGCACCGACTGGGGATTTGTCCATCAGAACCCCGCCGACGGTCTGCGCATGACGGTGTCGGCGGGCGCCAATGTCGGTGAGCGGCTGATGGCGGTCGGCGACCGTCACTACGGCAGGATCCGCGCCACCGCCGTCGACTGGCTGTCGCGTGTCGAGATCGACGAGGACCGCATCGACGACGAGCCCCGGGCCTTTTCCGGCGGCATGCGCCAGCGCCTGCAGATTGCCCGCAACCTCGTCACCGGGCCGCGGCTGGTGTTCATGGATGAGCCAACAGGCGGCCTCGATGTCTCGGTGCAAGCCCGCCTGCTCGACCTGCTGCGTGGTCTGGTCACCGATCTCGGTCTGGCGGCCATCGTCGTCACCCACGACCTTGCCGTGGCGCGGCTCTTGTCGCAGCGCATGATGGTGATGAAGGACGGCCGCGTCGTCGAAAGCGGCCTCACCGACCGCGTGCTCGACGATCCCCGCGCGCCCTACACGCAATTGCTTGTTTCCTCGATTTTGCAGGTTTGACGATGGCGCCAAGGCACCCCCCTCTGGCCTGCCGGCCATCTCCCCCTCAAGGGGGGAGATTGGCTATCGTCCTCGGTTTCGCCACTCTCCAATGTTGCAGAACAAGCGCAACGAGAAAGCTGCCGATCTCCCCCCTTGAGGGGGAGATGCCTGGCAAGGCAGAGGCGGGCGTTGGCCCGCAAACGAACGACAATTGGAGGCCCTTCTGATGGCAACCCCCCTCGTTGTCTCCGATGTCGCCAAGAGTTTCACCATGCACCTGCGCGACGGCATCAAACTGCCTGTTGTCGCCGGTGTCTCGTTCTCGATCAGGGCTGGCGAATGCACCGTGCTCGGCGGTCCTTCCGGTGCCGGCAAGAGCTCGATCCTGAAGATGCTCTACGGCAACTACGCCGTCGACGAAGGCCAGATCATCGTCACGCATGGTGATGGGCTGATCGACCTCGCCACCGCCAGCCCGCGCACCGTGCTGGCCATACGCCGGCAAACGATCGGCTATGTCAGCCAGTTCCTGCGCACCGTGCCGCGCGTCTCGGCGCTCGACGTCGTCGCCGAACCGCTGGTCGAGCGCGGCGAGGATCGCGAGATTGCCCGCGGCAAGGCGCGCGCCTTGCTGGCGCAGCTCAACCTGCCGGAGAAACTCTGGGCCTTGCCGCCTGCGACCTTCTCCGGCGGCGAGCAGCAGCGCGTTAACATCGCGCGCGGCTTCATCACCGAGCATCCGATCCTGCTGCTCGACGAGCCGACAGCCTCGCTCGATGCCAGGAACCGCGATGTCGTGATCGAACTCATCGCCGCCAAGAAGGCGGCTGATGTCGCCCTGCTCGGCATCTTCCACGACCACGACGTGCGCGAGGCGGTTGCCGACCGCATCATCGACGTCACCGCTTTCGCGCCCGGAAAAATCGCCGCATGACCAGGAAATTATCCGAGACGCCGTTGATCCATCCGACGGCGGAGGTGCAGAACTCGACGCTCGGCCGTTGGACCGAGATCGCCGACCGCAGCCGGGTCTCGGAAAGCGAACTCGGCGACTATTCCTACATGATGCAGGACTGCGCCGTCTGGTGCGCGACGATCGGCAAGTTCGCCAACATCGCGGCCAGCGTGCGCATCAACGCCACCAACCACCCGACCTGGCGGCCGACGCTGCACCATTTCACCTATCGCGCCTCCGATTACTGGGACGATGCCGAGCACGAGAGCGAATTCTTCGCCCAGCGCCGCGCCAAGCGGGTCACCATCGGCCACGACACCTGGCTCGGTCACGGCTCGACCATCCTGCCCGGCGTCACCATCGGCGATGGCGCCGCGGTCGGCGCCGGCGCTGTCGTCTCGAAAGATGTAGCGCCCTATAGGATCGTCGCCGGCGTGCCGGCAAAGCCGATCCGCGAGCGCTTCGATCGCCGCACGGCCGAACGCTACCAGGCGCTGGCCTGGTGGGACTGGGACCATGCAAGGCTGCGGGCCGCGTTGGATGACTTCCGGGAGCTCGAGGCCGAGGCGTTCTTGGAGAAATATGGCGGATAGCGACGCCAGGAACGGGCTGTCACTGACGCTGGGCAGCGGGGGCAAACCGCCCCCGCCCCTGCTATCCGCATGACGTGCCTCTCGACACCGGCATCGACGCCATGACGGCCCTTGTCTGGAACGCCTGAAGGACGGCCTCGCCATCGCCGGCGCGCGACGGGCGAGTATATGCGCATCAAGTGGTGCCGTCTGGCCACCGGCGCCAGCTCGCCAGGCCTGCATTCCACATCACCTTCGACTGCTGATCCTGGGCCGGCCGCAGACTCCGGCCTGTGGAGCGTAACAAAACTGACATCAACGCGACACGGCAGGTTCATGTGGCTGCGCTAGGCGAATGCCTGACGATCAATGGTCCGGACTGGAACCTGCCGCCATGCCAGCAAATTCCGCCACGCTCGAAATCCGCGGTGTCACCCGACGATTTGGCAAGAACACTGCCGTCAGCGACATCAACATCGCGATCCCGCAGGGTCAGATGGTTGGCGTCATCGGCCGTTCGGGCGCCGGAAAATCGACCCTTCTTCGCATGATCAACCGTCTCATCGATCCCAGCCAGGGGTCGATTTTTTTTGACGGCGCCGAGGTCTCGAAACTGAGCGGTTCGCCGCTGCGGCGCTGGCAGCGTGACTGCGCCATGATCTTCCAGCAGTTCAACCTGGTGCCGCGCCTCGACGTGCTGACCAATGTGCTGCTCGGCAAGCTGAACCACCGCTCGACCATCACCAACCTGTTCGGCATGTTCTCCCGCGCCGAATGCGCCGAGGCGGTCGCGGCACTCGAGCGGCTCGACATCGCCCGCACCGCCCTGCAGCCCGCCGGCACCTTGTCGGGCGGCCAGCAGCAGCGCGTCGCCATCGCTCGCGCCATGATGCAGCAGCCCAGAGTGATCCTCGCCGACGAGCCGATCGCCTCGCTCGACCCGCTCAACGCCAAGGTGGTGATGGATTCGCTGCAGGACATCAATTTGCGCGAAGGCATCACCGTCGTCACCAATCTGCACACGCTGGACACCGCCCGGACCTACTGCAACCGCATCATCGGCATGGCTGCCGGCAAGGTCGTCTTCGACGGCCCGCCGGAAGAGCTCAACCGCGAGGCGGTGCGCCTCGTCTACGGCGCCGACAGCAATGGCCAGGAAATCTCCGAGGCCATCACCTCGACCAGCGTTGCCTTCAGCCGAAAGATCGCCGCATCCGCCGGACCGCTCGAGCCCGCATTCCCGGGATATTGAGAGCGGTTGGGATCGCCAGCCCACGTCAAGGGCACCTGTCAAAATCGATAACGCTGCCGGCGCGGGGCCGGAACCTACAGGAGAAATATCCAATGTTCAGGAAGATGGTCTTTGGCGCCGTTTCGGTGCTCGCCATGGCGACCAGCATGGCCCATGCCGCCGACATGAAGGAATTTCGCGTCGGCATTCTCGGCGGCGAAAACGAATCCGACCGGCTGCGCAACTACCAGTGCCTCGCCGACCATCTGAAGGCCGAATTCGGCTTCGAAAAGGTCTCGCTGTTCCCCGCCGCCGACTATGACGGCGTCATCCAGGGCCTGCTCGGCGGCACGCTCGACTTCGCCGAACTCGGCGCTTCCGGCTACGCCAGCGTCGCTCTCAAGGACCCGAAGGCGGTCACCCCGATCCTCACCACCCAGCAGACCGACGGCGCCACCGGCTATTATTCGATCGGCCTGGCGCTGAAATCCTCCGGCATTACCGACATCAAGTCGGCCAAGGGTAAGAAGCTCGGCTACGCCGATCCGGATTCGACCTCCGGCTACCTGATCCCGCTGACCCAGATCCCGAAGGATACCGGCGCTTCGAACGAAAAATTCTTCGCCTCGACCCAGTTCAACGGCGGCCACGAGAACAACGTTCTGGCCGTGCGTGACGGCAAGGTCGACGTGGCGGTGGACGATTCTTCCGGCATCGGCGACTTCAAGGACGGCTACACCTCGGGCACCTTTCACAAGGAAGTCGCCAAGGGCGCCGTCGACCCCAACGACTTCGTCGAGGTCTGGCGCTCGGGTCTGATCCCGAACGGCCCGCTGGTCGTGCGCACCGCGCTCGGCAGTGAAATGACCGCCAAGCTCGCCGACTTCTTCACGCAGTTGCCGAAGAAGGACAAGGCTTGCTTCGAAGGCGTCGAGGGCGGCGACTTTACCGGCTACGTCCCGGTTAAGGCGGACTTCTACAACGTCATCGTCGAAGCCCGTAAGGCAGCCATCGGCGGCTAACGGCGAAATCAGGAAGGGCGGCGTCGAGAAAACGCCGCCCTTCTTGCATGTCCGATCATGACCCTTTCCGTGACAGCCCCTTCCGGCGCCACTCATCAGATGGCCGACGCCTGGCGTCGCCAGACGTCCTTGCGCCGGCTCTACACCGCCATCGGTGTCGGCCTGCTCATCACCGCGCTCGGCAGCGCCATGTGGTTCGCCGACGAGGCCAATGCCGGGCATTTCTTCGACCGGTTGCCGCATTTGCTGGATTTCCTGAGCTGGCTCGTCCCCAAGGATTGGAACGATGTCTGGCGGGCGATGTTCGACATCGCTTCTCCGCATGACACCGGCACCCAGGAATTCAATTTTCCGCTTGGCCGCTCCTATGTCTGGGGCAGCTTCTACATCCCCGAATATTTCGAGCTGATGCTGACCACGCTCAACGTGGCCCTGGTCTCGACCTTCATCGGCTTCGTCTTCGCCGTGCCGTTCTCCTTCATCGCGGCGCGCAATTTGACGCCGCATCCGGTGCTGCGGCTGATCGTCAAGCGCCTCATGGAACTGCTGCGCGCCTTTCCCGAGATCGTCATCGCCGGCCTGTTCGCCGCCATCGTCTCGATCGGCCCGATCGCCGCCATCATCGCCATCGGCCTGCATTCGATCGGCGCGCTGGGCAAGCTGTTCTACGAGATCAACGAGAACATCGACATGCGCGCCGAGGAAGGCCTGAGGGCCGTCGGCGCCAACTGGTTCGAGCGGGTGCGCTTCGCCGGCCTGCCGCAGGTGCTGCCCAACTTCATGTCCTACACGCTGCTGCGTGTTGAGATAAATGTCCGCATTTCCACCATCATGGGCGCTGTCGGCGGCGGCGGTATCGGCGAGGAGTTGAAGCTGTCGATCTCGCGCGGCTTCGGCGCCAAGACGATAGCCCTCGTGCTGCTCCTGTTCACGACGATCTTCATCGTCGACCAGTTCTCCGCCTGGCTGCGCCGCAAGCTGGTCGGCGAGCAGGCTTTCGTGATGAGCGCTTGACCATGGCCACCATGACCGCCGATCAGATCCAGTCGATCGAAGAGCGCTTCCCGCAGGTGTTCCAGCGGCCGTTCCACAAGCGCTTCGGGCCGCTGATGCTGCTTGGCGGCATCTTTCTCTACCTGCTGTACGCCTTGTGGTTCTTCAACCTGCCGCAGGTCATGCGAGAATCGCACTGGGAGCGCCTGCCGCTGTTCCTGACCCAATGGATCAGCTACGACGTACAGCCGATCTTCCGCCTCGATGAACCGCAGATCACTGCCAAATATCCACGCTTCTCGGTGCTCGGCCCGAACCCGGATCCGGACTGGGTCAAGACCAATGCCGATGGTTCGGTGACGATCCTGATCGACGGCACCGCCAAGTCGATTACCTTCACCAAGACGCAAGCGACGATAATTGCCAACGGTGAGACCGTTGCGGTCGCACTCGGCACCGGCAAGCCGCTGATCTCGGGACCGGTTCCCGGCTGGATCACCGCGCATGAGGATGAGGTCGTCGCCGACATGGGCTTTGCCGGCGAGGCCCGCGTCGCCGTTGACCGCGTCAGGATACGCAAGCGGTTTCTAGGCTGGGCAAACTTCGTCTTCGACACGCGTTCGCCTTTCTTCGGCAAGTCGGCAAGCGAAGTCGCTTCGCTGATCGTCTCCGGGCCGGAACTGAAACCGGGCACGTCAAATCTGGCGCTGGCCGGCGACAACATCTGGAACAACGCCCAGTGGCAGCATGGCGATGTCTGGACGAAGCTCCTGCAGACCATCGTCATGGCCTTTCTCGGCACCATGCTGGGCGGCATCGTCGCCTTCCCGCTGGCCTTCTTCGCCGCCCGCAACATCACGCCCAGCCGGCTGGTCAACCAGGTGCTCAAGCGCTTCTTCGATTTCATGCGCTCCATCGACATGCTGATCTGGGCGCTGTTCTTCACCCGCGCCTTCGGGCCGGGACCGCTGGCTGGCAGTGCGGCGATCTTCTTCACAGAGGTCGGCACGCTCGGCAAAACCTATTCCGAGGCGCTGGAGAACATCGACGACAAGCCGCGCGAGGGGATTACCTCGACCGGAGCCAACGGCCTCCTGGTGCAGCGCTACGGCGTGCTGCCGGAAGTGGTGCCGGTGTTCATCAGCCAGACGCTCTATCAGTGGGAATCCAACACCCGCGGCGCCACCATCATCGGCGCTGTCGGCGCCGGCGGCATCGGCCTGAAGCTGTGGGAAGCGATGCGCACCAACTCCAACTGGGCCAACGTCTTCTACATGGTGCTGCTGATCCTGGCCGTCGTCTTCATCTTCGACAACATCTCCAACTTCCTGCGCCGCCGGCTGAGCCGGACCATCCACGACTACAACAGGATCCAGGCTGAGCAGGGGTAGGCTTGTGATGTAGACGCGCAAGTCGTCTCGACCAGCGCCAAAGGATCGACCCCCACTCCGTCGAGCTTCGCTCGACACCTCTCCCCCGATCGACGGGGTAGAGGAAAGCGCCAGGCTGTCCGAGCCGACGCCTGTCCTCTTAGGCCGAGTGTCTTCCCAGGCCGAGGCTTCCTTCCTCTCCCTCCGGAGGGGGGAGAGGTGGCTCGGCGAAGCCGAGACGGAGTGGGGGAACCACCTGGCAACCGCCGCAAACGCAAATAGAAAATGGGCCAGGGCGCCTAAGCCGCCTTCTTCCACCCGCTCTTGATATGCTTATACCCCTCCCGATAGACCGCGTCCGGCGTCTCTGAGAAATCCCGCCACACCTTGGTCGCCGCCGCCAAATCCTTGAGTGAGCGGCCGAACGCCTCGATCGTCAGCCAATCGTCATAGCCGCTCTTGCGGATGGCGGAAAACGTTTCGGTCCACGGAATGTTGCCGCGCCCCGGCACGCCGCGATCGTTCTCCGAGATATGGATATGCACGACATTCCTGCGGTGTTTCGTGTAGGCGCCGATCGGGTCGGCCTCCTCGATATTGGCGTGGAAGGTGTCGTACATCGCCTTGATGTGCGGCCGGTCGATGGCGTCGATATGCTCCGACAGGTCCGCCATCGTGTTGAGCAGGTAGCATTCGAAGCGGTTCAGCGCCTCGAGCCCGATGGTGACGCCCTTGTTGCCGGCATGGTCGCCGATGGCGCGCTGCGAGCCGACGGAGCGCTTCTTCTCCGCGGCCGTCGGCCCAGAGCCGGAAAAGGACCCGAGCGTCGAATGCAGAGGGCCGCTCAGCGTGCTGGCGCCAAGCGCCTGCGCGCAGTCGATCGCCCATTTCATGTAGTCGACACCGGCCTTGCGGGTTGCCGCGTCGGCCGCGATCAAATTCATCGCCGGATCGCCCATGGCCGAAACCGCAGTCCGCTCCAGCCCGATGCGGTCGAGCAGATCGCCGAGCTTTCTATAATCGTCCGGCGTGCCGGCG